>JAZRFY010000024.1:0-1535 GCA_045643885.1 Eubacteriales bacterium
GAATGTCTGAATTTTAACCCGAAGCCTTATGGATGTGGTTTGTGGCAGTTCGATAATGGTTGGTTTGGACATGATGGAGGATTGCCAGGATTGAGACATTGGCAAAGGTTGAATTCTAAGGATAAAGTGGCAATCATTATCCTCTCTAATGTTGTTATAGAGGAACCACCCTTTCTTGCCCAAATGATGGAATACTTTATTCGCTAAATTCCAATTTGTCGATCCAACAGCAACTGACAGTTGCTTGTTCAATAAAACATTCAGTGATAAAATAACACTGAGGTGATAACAACATGGAAACTAAAGATATTATTCTCGAATTGAGAACTAAAAAAGGAATGTCGCAAGAAGAACTTGCAGAAAAAGTGTTCGTAACACGGCAGGCAGTGTCTCGTTGGGAAAATGGTGAAACTACACCTAACACAGAGACTTTAAAACTATTGTCAAGACTATTTGATGTTTCAATCAATACGCTCCTTGGATCACCAAGGCAGCTTGTTTGTGAATGTTGCGGTATGCCCATTGATGACAGCAGTGTCAGTCATGAAAAAGACGGTGCTTTTAACGAAGAATATTGTAAATGGTGCTATGCAGACGGTGAGTATACCCTTGACTTTTTCGAGAAATATAGAGAGCTCGGAGGAAAGGAAAAATTTGAAGAATTCAAGAGGCAACTTATACAGGAATTTAACACTTTGCTTCATATTGAGGGCTTACCTAAGGTGGAAAACCTTAATGTGTTGTCGGGCAGTTTTGTCAATCTGGAATACCGGCTTCCGAACGGTGAAAGTGTAAAATTTCTTGATGATAATGCTACCTATCTTGGCAGTCAGCTTGAATGTGAATTTGGTGGTGAGCGTTGTTTCGGTATTGTTGCTAATATGGATTTTCTGCTTGTTTGCACTTACGAAGAAAATGGAGAAAATCCGGAGTTGGTTATTTACAAAAAAAGATAGTCAAATTCCACTTTGCCTGATAATGATTATCAAACCCCTGACTGAAAAGTCAGGGGGATTTTCTTGCCTTCGGTTGAAAGCACAGCTATGATATGCTATAATCATTCCGAAAGATAGCATTTGAACGGAAGTGTAAAAAAACAAATGTCAACTGTAAAAAACTCTGCAAAAACTGACTTTTCAGTTGGGCCTGTATGGAAGTGTATTGTTGCTCAGGCGATACCTCTGACCGTTGCTCAGCTTGTTCAGTTATTATATAATGTTGTAGATCGCATATACCTTGGTCATATGGGTGACGGTAACAGTATGGCTCTGACAGGTGTAGGACTTACTTTCCCTGTTGTTTCGCTGATTATGGCTTTTACTGCTCTGTTTGGTAACGGTGGTGTTCCTCTCTTCGCCATAAAGCGTGGTGCAGGTGAAGAGAAAATCGCAGGTAAGATTCTCGGTAACTCCTTTGCTTTATTGCTGTGTAGCTCTTTGATTTTAACTGTAGCAGGATATGCTTTTACAAAACCTATTCTCTTTGCTTTTGGTGCCGGCGAGGAGTCTTACATATATGCCAAGGAATATCTTGAT
>JAZRFY010000025.1:0-10987 GCA_045643885.1 Eubacteriales bacterium
GTGATATATACGAGTTGTTTATGAACACCGGTATAGGACGAGATGGCTATTCGATAATCGGTCAGGGTAAGATCGCCGAGATCATTTCAAAGAAGGGCGATGAAAGAAGAAGTATATTCGAGGATGCCTCGGGAATTGCAAAGTACCGTCTTAAAAAGAGCGATACCGAAAGAAAGCTTAAGGCGACCGAGGATAATATGACGAGAATAAACGACGTGTTTGCCGAGGTCGAGGCGCAGGTCGGACCTCTTGAAAAGGAGGCAGAAAAGGCAAAGCGTGCTATCGAGCTTCTTGAAACCAAGAAGAAGGTGGACGTTCAGCTTTGGTTCTTCGATACCGAAAAATATAGAAATGAGATTGCAAGATTTGAAAATCTCTATAAGCAGTCAAGCTTTGAATTGCAAATAGCTGAAGAGGCTATTGCATCATTTGAGGCACAAAGAGACCGTCTTACCGAGGCATCTCAGACAAATAGATATGAATCTGAAAAGCTCCTTTCTCAGATAAGAGAGCAGACAGACGTAAACCACAGACTTGAAAGTGATTTCAAGGTAAATGAAAACGATGCTTTACATATCAAGTCCCTTATCGACGCAACCGGTGACACAAAGGCATCCATCAATGCAAGCATTGAGGCGGAGAATAAGGACATTGATGCTCATCTTTTGAAGATAGAGTCCATCAAAGAAGAGGCAAAGCTCAAGTTCAAGGAGCACGATGATGCTGAGGCGGAAATCGAAATGCTTGAAAAGGATATTGCCCGTCTTGACGACGAGATTGCAGTTGCCTTTGGTGATATGAGATCGCTCGAAGCAGAGGAGATGCAGCTTAAGGTACGCCTTTCTGTAATCGAAAATGCCAAGAGCACCGATAACGATAAGAATGACACTCTTCTTTCAGAGATGCAGGAATATGCAAGAATTGACGATGAGCTTACTCAAAGTCAAAAGCAGCTTCAGCGCTCTGTTAACGAGTTCAATGATGATATAGCCAAGAGTGACGAAAAGATTGCAGAGCTTAGTGAAAGCCTTCAAAGAGTTCTCGGAGAAAAGGAACATCTTGACGAAGAGCTTAACGAAAAGAAGCTTCTTTTACAGTCCACAAAGCAAAGAATCGATACCTACAAGGCTATGGACGATCAGTTCGAGGGATATAACAACAGCGTACGATTCGTTATGAAGGCGTACGGTGAGGGCAAGCTTACAGGACCTAACGGTTCAAGTGTTGGCAAGATTTACGGCCCTGTTTCCAAGCTTATTTCCGTTGACGAAAAATACGTAGTTGCCGTTGAAACAAGCCTTGGTGCATCCATTCAGAATATCGTTGTTGAAAATGAAGCAGTTGCAAAGGCAGCTATGTTCTCCCTTAAGAAAAACGAGCAGGGTAGAGCAACCTTTATGCCTCTTACTGCAATAAAAGCGCCCTCCATCTCACAGGAGATGAAGGATGCATCCGGCTTTAAGGGATTCATCGCATTTGCCGATGATCTTGTAAGCACAAAGAGTGAATACTTGAACATAGTTTCTTATATGCTTGGCAGAATTGCCGTGTTTGATAATATCGACAATGCTACCGAGATGGCTAAGGCACTTAAATACAAGGTAAGAGCAATCACACTTGACGGTCAGCAAATCAACGTTGGCGGTTCATTCACAGGTGGTTCAGTTAAGCACGGACAAAGCATTCTTTCCCGTGCAGGTGAAATCAAAAAGCTCGAGGATGAATGTGAAAAGCTTGAGGCAAGTGTTAAAAAGCTTTCCAAAACACAGGCATCCCTTGTAGAAGAGATTGAAAAAGCAAATCTTGAAATCAATGCACTCGAGGACAGAAAGAAAATAATCGGTCTTATGGCAGGAAGTGAAAACACAAAGCTTCAGCAGATCAATGCAAAGATTGATGCCAATAAGACGCTTATGGACAAGCTCCAGGAGGACTATGACAGCATAGTTAAGATGCGCGAAAGATATGAAGAGGACTTTGCAACTCTTACTACACAAATCGCTGCATTTGATGAAAAGATAGCTGCTATTGCCGAGATAAGAAGTGATAAGAACGTTGAAAAGAACGAGCTTGTCGATAAAAAGGATGAGCTTTCACAAAAGATTACTGCGATATTCATCAGAATCAATGAGCTTCAAAAGGATATCGAGACCGAAAATATTCTCATTGAAAAGAGTAAGGAGCATATCGAGGCTCTTAAGAGCGATATCGTAGGTCAGGACGAAAAGGTCAAGGAATACGAAGAACAGCTTGTATCTCTTGAGCAGATTCGTCTTGAAAAGCAGGATGAGCTTAAGAAGGGTGAAGAGGTTCTTGCAACACTTAATGCAGAGCGTTCACGCCTTGAAGAAACAAGCACCGAATACGAGAAGAAGATTAATGCCATCAATGCAAAGCTTAAAGAAAAGCTTTCTGAGAAGGATATTCTCGTTAAGGACAATATGTTCAATGAAAATAAGCTCTCAACCTTGAAAAATGAATACGACAAGCTTTCATCAAAGCTTTGGGATGACCATGAGCTTACCCGTAATCAGGCTATTGAGCTTGGATATGAGGAGATTACTGCTGAGCAGCGTCCCGAGCTTGCAAAGATACAGACTGAGTGCAGAAACAAGCTTCGTGCCATCGGTCACGTTGACCTTGACGCTGTGAATAAATACAAAGAGGTCAAGGAAAGATACGATTATATGGACAAGCAGATCCGAGATCTTACTGCATCAAAGAACGAGCTTGAAAAGATTATTGCTAAGCTTGATGAGGAGATGAAGACCTCGTTTATCGAGTCCTTTAACAAGATTAACGAAAACTTTAACAGAGTATTCGTTGAGCTTTTCGGAGGTGGATATGCAGAGCTTCAGCTTTCCGATCCCGAGGACGTCCTCAATTGTGGAATTGAGATCAAGGCGGCACCTCCCGGAAAGATTATCAAGAATCTTATGCAGCTTTCCGGTGGTGAGCAGGCATTTATTGCGATTGCCTTGTTCTTCGCAGTTCTTCAGGTTAACCCCTCACCCTTCTGTATTCTCGACGAGATTGAGGCGGCTCTTGACGAAGCTAACGTATCAAGATTTTCTGAGTACATCAAAAAATATACCGGTGGAACACAGTTCATTCTTATCACTCACAGACGTGGTACTATGGAAAGTGCAAACCGTCTTTACGGTGTAACAATGCCCGAGCACGGTATTTCAAAGATACTTTCTTTGAACGTTGCGGACATTGCAAAGAAGAAGG
The DNA here is from genome assembly GCA_045643885.1 of Eubacteriales bacterium. Taxonomy (GTDB): domain Bacteria; phylum Bacillota; class Clostridia; order Oscillospirales; family CAG-272; genus RGIG4608. Next base: position 3,235 of record JAZRFY010000025.1, read on the forward strand.
AAGGAGATTGGGATGGCATTTTTGGATAAATTGAAGGCTGGCCTTCAAAAGACAAAAAACGCTCTTTTTGCGCCCATCGAGCAGATGCTCAAGGCCTTTACAAAGGTTGACGAGGAGCTTCTTGAGGAGCTTGAAGAGATGCTTATCTGCGCAGACGTTGGCGCAGGAGCAACCGATGAAATTATAGAAAAGCTCCGCGATGACATCAAGGAGGAAAAGATAAAGGATGCTGACGAGGTTCGTGCGTTCCTTAAAAACACCCTTAAAGAAATGATTGGAGAGGGAGGTCCTCTCGTGCTTGATACAAAGCCCTCGGTTATTTTGGTTATCGGTGTAAACGGAGCAGGTAAGACAACCTCCATCGGCAAGATTTCCAACAAGCTTCGCAAGGACGGCAAGAAGGTAGTTGTTGCTGCGGCGGATACTTTCCGTGCGGCTGCTATCGATCAGCTTGCAGTATGGTGCGAAAGAAGTGGAGTTGATATCGTTAAGCAGAGCGAGGGAAGTGATCCTGCAGCGGTTGTGTTTGATGCTATCAATTACGCAAAGAATAAGAATGCCGACGTGCTCATCGTTGACACTGCGGGCAGACTTCATAATAAGAAGAACCTTATGAATGAGCTTGAGAAGATTAATCGCGTTATCTCACGCGAGCTTCCCGATGCTTCAAGAGAAAATCTTCTTGTTCTTGATGCTACCACAGGTCAGAATGCAGTGCTTCAGGCAAAGGAATTTAAGAACGCGGCAGATATCACAGGTCTTGTTCTCAACAAGCTTGACGGAACTGCAAAGGGTGGCATCGTGCTTTCCATCAAGCGCGAGCTTGGTATCCCTGTAAAGTTCATCGGAGTTGGTGAAAAGATTGACGATATGCAGCCATTTAATGCAGAGGAATTTATTTCTGCATTGTTTGAATAATCGGAGAATATATGAAGATAGTTTTTGCATCAGGCAATAAGCATAAAATCGAAGAATTTTCATCCATACTCCAAAAGTATATACCGAGCATTGAGATCGTTTCAATGAAGGATGCAGGCATTTTCGACGATATCGTTGAGGATGGCACAACCTTTGAAGAAAATGCAATGATTAAGGCGCGTGCGGTCTCAAAGCACGGATATATCGGAGTTGCAGACGATTCGGGTATTTCAGTAAACGCACTTTCAGGTGCACCGGGAATATATTCGGCTCGTTATGCGGGTGAGCACGGAAACGATAAAAAGAACAACCAAAAGCTCCTTTCTGAGATGAAGGATAAAACCGATCGCACAGGCGCATTCGTTTGTGCTATAGCATGTTCATTTCCAAAGGGCAGTGAGCATACTGACTTTTGTGTAAGAGGTGAATGCAAGGGCACTGTTCTTTACGAGGAAAGAGGAGAGGGTGGCTTTGGCTATGATCCCTTGTTCTTCGTTGAAAAATATCAAAAGACATTTGCCGAGCTTTCCTATGATGAAAAGAACGAGATCAGTCACAGAGCCGTGGCTACCGAGCTTTTTGCAAAAAAGCTTTCTCATATGCTCAATATCAAGGAGTAACGAATGAAAAGATATTATACTTCTGCGCTCTTTATTTTCAGCACTATCGGAGGTATAGTTACTTATCTTCTGGCATCGTTCTTTACTGACGACGTGCCAACCCTCGTTCTTTTCTCTGCACTTGCAACGCTCTTAATATCAATTATAGTTCCTTTGATGTTTGCCATCTCGGACAGAAAATTTATGCCCGTGATTAAGCAGATAAAGGATAAGATTATTATTGATGAGAGAGTACATTACGTTGTTGGTCGAGAGTTAAGACAGGGATTTATGATCACCACTAAGGATAGCTTGTTCATCGTTTCAAGTGAAGATGAAAAGCCCGTTAAGCTGGAGATAAAGAGAAGTGAAATTAAAAAGATATCGGTAACGGATGACGTTTACTTGAATATCTTTGTCGACTATGATAAATGTATCCGAGTTTTTGCAGGCAATTGCGAGGAGCTTTCTAAAAAGCTCATTGCCGAGGGATTCGGACAATAATATAACGGAGAAATTTATGTTGAATTCTAAACAGAGAGCTGTTCTTCGCGCAATGGCAGCGCAGATACAGCCCATTATGCAGATAGGTAAGGGCGGAATTTCAGAAAATCTTGCTAAGACCGTTTCAGACGCGCTTGAGGCGAGAGAGCTTATTAAGCTTAGCGTACTTGAAAACTGCGATTATACTACAAGAGATATGGCTGAGGAGCTTGCACAGGCAACTGACTCCGAGGTCGTTGCGGTAATCGGAAGAAAGATCGTTCTTTACCGTGAAAGTGAAAACAAAAAGAGAATCGAGATTTAAGGTATGGATGATATTACGAGAATAGGTATATACGGTGGCACGTTTGCTCCCATACATAACGGCCACGTTAATGCCGCAAAAGCGTTTATGGATCAGATGCAGCTTCATTATCTTTTCGTTATCCCCACTGCTATGACACCTGAGAAAATGAAGGACGATGGCGACGATGCCGAGCACAGAATGAAAATGTGTGCACTTGCCTTTGAGGGTGAGCCGGGTGTTATTATAAGTGATATGGAGATCGAAAGAGGTGGTATATCTTACACTGTTGATACACTTCGCGCTCTTTCAAGAGATGATAGAAGACTCTTTATGCTCGTTGGTACTGATATGGCACTCAAGCTTGATCAGTGGAGAGAGCCTGAAGAGATATTCAAGCTTTGCTATCCCACTTACGTAAGAAGAGAAAGCGACAAGCTTCTCGAAAAGCAAATTATTGAAAAAAACACTAAATATCTTAACGAATACGGAAAGATTTGCCGCAGAATCATGACGGATGAGATTGAGCTTTCATCAACTCAGATACGTCAGATGGTCAAGGAGGGAAAGGACATCTCCCATCTTGTTCCTCAAAAAGTGGCTGACTACATAAAAGAAAACGGTCTTTATTTGTAATTTTTTATTTTTCTTGACAAAATTTTGCCGACCTCGGTCGGTGCATATAGAGTGAGGCTTTTATGAATAATAATTTTAGTGAAGAAATGCTCGCATATTTGCGAGAAAGTATGAAAAATGAAATGGGAGAAAAGCGTTATAATCACACGCTTGAGGTCGAAAAAATGGCTGCAAGACTTGGTGAGATTTACGCTCCCAAAAAGATTTCCGAGCTTCGTGCAGCTGCGCTCTTGCATGACGTGACTAAGGAACGAAGCGTTGAGGAGCATATTGCCATTTGCGAGGGAGCAGGACTTTCTGTGTCCGTTGGTGAGATGAAATCTCCCAAAATGTTCCACGCGAAAACGGGTGCTATTGTTATTGGCAGTAAATACCCCGAGTTTGCATTGCCGGAAATCGTAGAGGCAGTAAGATACCACACCACAGGCAAGGCAGATATGACGGTTATGGAAAAGATCATCTACCTTGCTGACTATATCGATATGTCAAGAACCTTTGGGGATTGCGTTAAGCTTAGAGATTTCTTCTTTGATTTTGACTTTGACAATGCAGATGAAAAGCAAAAGCTTGAGCATCTTAACGATACCCTCATTATGTCCTATGACCTCACAATTAGGGGACTTCTTGAAGACGGTAAGCACATAAACGATACTACCTTTGAGGCTAGAAACTTTTTGATATTGGAAAAATAATCATTATCGATCCGTCTCTTTCAGTTACATAAAAAATTGAAGGAGATTGATATGAAGGGTTTAAATTTGGTTAGCTTTTTTGTTTCCATATTAGTGATTTTTGTGGCTTTTGTTATTATTGTTGCGCTATTTTTTAGTGGAGCAAAGGACAGCACGGATATAAGAATGTCCGAGGTGTCAGTATCGCACGAGAGCTATAATATACTGCTTCTTGGCAGGGATAAGGTGGCAGGACTTTGCGACGTGATTACACTTGCATCCGTTGATATGAAAAAGGGTGAGGTGAATATTATGCAAATTCCTCGCGACACTTATTTCAATTATGGAAACGGTGACCACAACAAGATAAACGGTGCGCCATGCGTTTTGTCCGTTTCAAAATTTGCAAACGAGCTTGCAAGTGCTCTTGGAATAAGCATCGACTATTACCTTTGCATCGACCTTGACACGCTTCAGGCTATGGTCGATATGATATCGGGCATTGAAATCGATATTCCTGTTGACATGGATTATGACGATCCTTCTCAAGGACTTTCTATTCATCTTGAGAAAGGCAAAAATTTGCTTAATGGCAAAGAGGCACTTGGATTTTTGAGATACAGGGCAGGGTATGCTACAGGAGACATCGGCAGACTTGACGCTCAAAAGCTATTTTTGAATGCGTTTTTTGCAAGACTTTCCGAGCATAACGATCCGATACTCTTTTATAATCTTTTCAGACTTTTATCAAAGAACTGTGAAACGAATATAAGAGAGCAGGACATTTTGTCAAAGGGAATAAAGCTTGGCGGCAAAAGGGATATGAAGGTTTTCTATATGACTGCACCGGGCGAGGCCGTTCAAAGTGAAAAAAGCGGTGCGTGGTACTATATTTTGTCCTCGTCTTCAGTGGGTGAGCTTTTAAATGAAAGATTTTCATCAGCTGAAAAAGATTTTGACAAGGACAATAAATTTGTTGACAAACTTGTAAAATCATTTTATGATATATACGAAAAGCGCTGTGAGGTGAAGATCTACAGTGCAAACGATATTGAAAACAATCTGATAAATATAAATTAAGGAGATTTCTATGGAAGAAATGATCATGACAAACGAAGAGATCGTATCTCTTGAAAATGCAACTCCCCTTGAAGTAGCAAAGGCAGTTGAAACCTTCCTTGACAACAAAAAGGGTAGAGATATTAAGGTTCTTCACGTTGAGGACGTTACAAGCATTGCAGACTACTTTGTCGTTTGCACAGCTACAAGTAACACACACGTTAAAGCGCTTTCAGGTGAGGTTGAATATCAGCTCGAGCGCCGTGGAATAAACGCTTATCATATTGAGGGAAGAGATAACAATTCTTGGGTAGTTCTTGACTATTGCAACGTTATCGTTCACATCTTCAACAGAGAGGCAAGAGATTTTTATAATCTTGACAAATTATACGAAAATACTACAGCAGTAGAGGAATAAGCAATGAAATACGAACATTTAAGCATTGAAAAAAAGTGGCAGGAATATTGGCAGAATAATCATACCTTCAAAACTGACGTGTGGGATTTTTCAAAGCCCAAATATTATGTTCTCGACATGTTCCCTTATCCGTCCGGAGTAGGTCTTCACGCAGGTCACCCCGAGGGATATACGGCAACTGACATCGTTTCAAGAATGAAGAGAATGCAGGGGTACAACGTTCTTCACCCCATGGGATATGACTCATTCGGTCTTCCTGCAGAGCAGTATGCAGTTAGCACAGGTAACCATCCTAATGGATTTACACAGACAAACATCAAGACGTTCTCAAATCAGCTTCGTGAGCTTGGCTTTGACTATGACTGGGATAAGATGATCGCAACAAGTGATCCCGACTTCTATAAGTGGACACAGTGGATATTCAAGCAGCTCTACCTTGACGGCTATGCACAGTACGTTGACATGCCTGTTAACTGGTGTGAGGAGCTTGGCACAGTTCTTTCTAACGACGAGGTTATCGACGGCAAGAGTGAACGTGGTGGTTTCCCCGTAATCCGCAAGAACATGAAGCAGTGGGTTATCAATCAGCCTGCATTTGCAGAGCAGCTTCTTGAGGGACTTAACGAAATCGATTGGCCCGAGTCCACAAAGCTTATGCAGAAGAACTGGATTGGCAAATCCACAGGTGTTGAGGTTAAATTTGACATCGTTGGAGGCGGAGAATTCTCCATCTTCACAACTTGCATTGAAACAATCTACGGCATTACCTTTATGGTTCTTGCTCCCGATGGAGAAACTGTAAAGCAACTTATGCCCAGAATTGAAAATAAGGAAGAGGTTGAAGCTTATATTGCAGAAACTCTCAAGAAAAACGATATGGACCGTACGGAGCTCAACAAGACAAAGTCAGGTTGTGAGCTTAAGGGTGTTACATGTATCAACCCTGTTAACGGCAGAGAAGTGAGAATGTTCATCGGCGACTTCGTTCTTGCAAGCTACGGCACAGGCGCAGTTATGGCAGTACCCTCACACGACCAGAGAGACTTTGAATATGCTTTGGCACACAATATCGATATGATTCAGGTAATCGACGGTGACGAAAAGCTTGGTCACGTTGACGTGTCCGAAAAGGCATTTGAAAAGGGTGAATATCTTGGAAAGGGCTATCGCCTTATCAACTCCGAGGAATTTACAGGTCTTACAGTAGAAGAGGCTAAGGAAGGCATCACATCTAAGCTTGAAGCTATTGGTGTTGCAAAGAGAACAGTTAACTACCACTTCAGAGAGTGGATTTTCGCAAGACAGCGTTACTGGGGTGAGCCCGTTCCCGTTGTTCACAAGGAAAACGGTGAAATTCACGTGCTTGACGATGCAGAGCTTCCTTTGGTACTTCCCGAGCTTGAAAATTATAAGGGTGTTGGCGGTAAGGCTCCTCTTGAAAATGCAGAAGAATGGAAGATGTACGACAAGAACGGCGTAAAGGGTAAGAGAGAGACCTCTACTATGCCCGGTTCTGCAGGTTCAAGCTGGTACTTCCTCAGATACATAGATCCTAAGAATGATAATGCTTTGGCAGATCCCGAGCTTCTTAAGCACTGGATGCCCGTTGACCTCTATATCGGTGGTCCTGAGCATGCAGTAGGTCACCTTATGTATTCAAGAATCTGGAACAGATATCTTTACGATAAGGGCATAGCTCCCACTAAGGAGCCCTTCAAAAAGCTCGTTCACCAGGGTATGATCCTTGGTTCTAACGGTATCAAGATGGGTAAGCGTTTCCCTGAGTTTGTAGTTAATCCCTCCGACGTTGTTCGTGAATACGGCGCAGATACACTCCGTCTTTACGAAATGTTCATGGGTCCTCTTGAGGTTTCCAAGCCTTGGAGCGATCAGGGTGTTGAAGGTGCAAGAAGATTCCTTAACCGTGTATGGGCATTCTTTACAGAGGCTGAAAACATCGTTGACGGTGAAGTTCCTGCTCTTGAAAAGGTATATCATAAGAGTGTTAAGAAGATTACTGAGGACTATGAAAAGCTTGCATTCAATACAGCTATTTCTCAGATGATGATCTTCGTTAACGCAGTATATAAGGAAGGCAAGTGTCCCAGAGCTTATGCTGAGGGACTTATCAAGATGCTTTCTTGCATCTGTCCTCACATTGGTGAAGAGATGTGGTCAATACTTGGTCATAACGAGAGCATCGCGTATGAAAGCTGGCCCACATACGATGAATCCAAGTGTGCAGACGATTCAATTGAGGTTGCAGTTCAGGTTAACGGTAAGCTTCGTGCAACAATTATGCTTCCTGTAAACTGTGATAAGGACGAGGCAATTGCTATTGCTAAGGCTGACGAAAAGGTTCAGGCAGCGATTGAGGGAAAGACTATCGTAAAAGAGATCTCCGTACCCAATAAAATTGTAAATATCGTTGTAAAATAATTAAAAAACCCCTTGACAAAAGGGGAAATATGGTGTAAAATATATCAGTATATTGTTCGAGTATTATGTATAAGTATAAACTCGGACCTTGAGGGGAGGGAAACAGAAAATGGCAGAAGTAAGAGTTAAAGAAGGCGAATCTTTGGATAGTGCTCTTCGTCGCTTCAAGCGCCAGTGCGCTCGTTCCGGTATCCTCACTGAACTTCGTAAGAGAGAACACTACGAA
>JAZRFY010000026.1:0-71168 GCA_045643885.1 Eubacteriales bacterium
TTGTCCTTGACAGGATCGAAAACGGCGATAGTCTATCCACCGCGCTCTTTTACAAGATGCATGCAGGGAATATCGGTAGCAGAGTCACCAATGTAAACGATGTTTTCAAAGGGAATTCTTCTTTCACTCTGAGGAACGCTATCGTTAACTCTTTCGTCGTGTTCTTCAAGGAATCCCTTGGAGATACGGAAGAGGTACTGTGTCTTATTTGTATAGTTTACAGCCTGAGCGGGCCAGATTGCAACGTCATCTGCATTGTAAAGATAAGAGGAAGCATAGATCTTTTTGAATTCATCAGCAATTGCGCTACCCTCAATGATCTCACGAAGACCGGAGGAGATTACGTAATGCTCAACCTCAATGCCCTTGCTTTCAGCATACTGATTGATTCTTGAGAACCAAGTCTTAACACCGTCATAGAGCTTAACCTCAGCACCACTCTGAATAAAGTATTCACGCTTCAAGGATTTTCCCTTAAACTGAGAATATTTGATAAGCTCATACATCCACGCAAGGTTCATCTCCATGCGATTGTGCTTTGCAAGCTCATCGGATTCGTGCCAGAATTCACCAACGTTTACACCGAAAGAGGGAATGAGGGTAAATGTCTGCATATCATCGGGTGAGAGAGTTTTATCAAAGTCATAGCAAATAGCCATTACGGGCTTTCTTTTAGAATTATTCAAGGGATTTTACCTCCTAAATACCAAATTTCTTATAGTCCTTTTAATTATACCCTAAAATATCCCATTTTTCAAGTACTTTGTAAAAAAATCTTTATTTTATGGGCTTTTCCATAAAAAAATGTTTGCAAAATACGTGAAAATATAGTATAATAAAATGATAAAGTATGAAAGGAAATCTAAAATGTTTAATAAGATTATTGAAGCAATCGAAAAATACGACAGAATCATTATCCATAGACACACAAATCCCGACGGTGACGCAATTGGTTCACAGGTGGGACTTAAGAATATCCTTAAAGAGAATTACCCCGAAAAGGAGATATACACAGTTGGTGATCCCTCAAAGCGATACGGCTTTATAGAGGATAGCGCAACCGATACTATCCCCGACGAATATTATAACGGCGCTCTTGCGTTCGTTCTCGACACAAGCGCAGTTGCCCTCATTTCCAATGACAGATACAAAACTGCTGATATGGTTATCAAGATGGACCATCACATCTTTTGTGAAGAGTTTGCCGACCTTGAAGTGATTGATACAAGCTTTGAGTCCTGCTGTGGACTTATCGGTATGTTTGCTATGCAGACAGGTCTTAAAATGACTCCCGTTGCAGCCAAGGCGCTATATACAGGTATGATTACCGACTCAGGCAGATTCAGATACGACTCAACAAGCTCACAAACCTTTAAGGTTGCATCCTACCTTATGGAGCAAAAATTCAACACAAATGATATTTTTGGAAATCTCTATGCCGATGAATTGCACTTCATTCAGTTGAGAGCAAAATTCGTTCTTAAGATTACCTTGACCGACGCTCCCGTTGCCTACATCTACACAACTCTCGACGAGGCAAAGAGCTATAATGCAGATATCTTTACAATTTCTCGCGGCATGGTAAATACTATGGGAGATATCAAGGGCATCGACATTTGGGTAAACTTTACTGAAACTGAGAATGGAGTTCTTTGCGAGCTTCGTTCAAGCAAATATAATATCAATCCCATTGCCGTTAAATACGGTGGTGGTGGACATGCTAAGGCTAGTGGAGCTACCATCAAGGATCGCGAAACAGCCATGCAAATGCTCACAGATCTTATCGAATTGACAAAATAAGAAAGGAAGCGAATATGACAAATTTTGAAAGAAAAAAAGTTGTCCTTGACAAAATCAAGGAATATGATAAAATCATTATTTTCCGTCATTTCCGTCCCGACGGAGATGCTATCGGATCATCAAAGGGACTTCGCGAAATACTTCGTTTGACATACCCCGAAAAGCAAATCCTCTTGCTCAATGCAGATTATTCCGACTATCTTAAGTTCCTTGGTGGAGAGGACGAACCCATCGCTGACGAAGAATATGCAGATGCTTTGGGTATCGTTTTGGATACAGGCACTGAAGATAGAATTTCCAATAAAAAATATAGCCTTTGTAAGGAAATCGTAAAGATTGACCATCATATCGTTGATAAACACTACGGTGACTATCATTGGGTTATCGAAGAGAAATCCTCTACTTGCGAGATGATTGCCGAGTTTTACGATACCTTCAAGGACGAGCTTAAGATGAGCTCCACTGCAGCAACCTATATCTATTGCGGTATGGTAACTGACTCAGGCAGATTCCGTTTCCGTGACGTTTCCGGTGATACTCTTCGTTTGGCAGGTCTTATGCTCGATCAGGGCGTAAATACTGACCTCCTTTATGCAAATCTTTACCTTAAGGAGTTCAATGAATTCAAGTTTGAATCTTATGCACATGAGAAGATGGAAATGACCGAGAACGGTCTTGTTTATCTCTATGTCGATAAGGATATGCAAGAAAAGTTTGCTCTTACAAACGAGCAGGCATCAGCATCTGTTAGCTTCATGGATTCCATCCGTGGCTCAATTATCTGGGTTGCCTTCATCGATAATGCCGACGGTAGCATTCGTGTGAGACTTCGTTCAAGATTCGTTCCTGTAAATCCTCTTGCTGAGAAATATCGTGGTGGTGGACACGAATGTGCTTGTGGTGCAACTCTTTATTCTAAAGAAGAGATGGCACAGTTTATTGCTGAAGCTGACGCACTTATTAAGGATTACAAGGAAAATAACGAGGGCTGGTTATGAGATTTCTTATAGTAAATGACGACGGAATCGAAGCTCTCGGAATAAAGCTTTTGGCTGAATGGGCAAAGCAATACGGAGAGGTTACAGTTGTTGCTCCCAAGGTTGAGCAGAGTGGCAAGAGCCATGCAATCGATTTCATCAATCCTCTTGAAATCAAAAGAGTTGATTTTATGGAGGGGGTTGAAGCTTGGTCCGTTGCATCAACCCCTGCAGATTGCGTAAGATTTGCCGTATTTGGCCTTCATAGACAATATGACCTTGTCCTTTCAGGTATTAACAAGGGCGTAAATATGAGCGGAGATATTATTTATTCCGGTACAATGGGCGCAATTTTTGAGGCTGGTAATCAGCATCATAAGGGCATAGCATTTTCCACTACTCCCGAAAATCTTGAAGATGCTTCAAAATATCTTGATAAAGCATATAGCTTCATCATTGAAAACAATCTTTTTGAATATTCAAGCTTGTATAACGTAAATATTCCCGAAGAAGTAAAGGGAATCAAGATTACAAAGCAAGGCGATGGTTATTATTCCGATGCTTTCCATCAGGTTGATGAAACTACATACGTTCAGTACGGTGAGCTTATAGCAGATACTTGTCCTGAGGATACAACACGCGACACAGTTGCTTTCTCTTTGGGATATATATCAATAACTCCTATGACTAAAGAACGCACCGACCTTGTAGCATTTGAAAAGCTTACGGATAAACAATTTTAATCAAAAACTAATTAATAGCAGGGAATTGTCCCTGCTATTTTTGTTTGCATAAAAATATCCCCTCACCCAAAGGTGAGGGGATTGTAATTGAATTTAAATTATTCAGCTACGTAAACTGTGATAGAGTTAACACGAACCTGACCGCCTGTAAGAGAAGCGATTGTATAGCTGTCTACGGGATCAGCAAATGTTACTGTTACTACAGAACCGCTAATAGCAACGGATCCGCCGTCTGCTGCTGTAATAGAAGACTTAAGAGCAGAAGCATAAGAAGCAGAGTTACATGTGAATTCGATCTTCAACATGCCTGTAGCTGCAACGATAAGCTGAGAGCTCTTATAGAAACGAGCGGGATTAGAGTAGTCAGCTACGTTAGATGTAGAAGCACCCTTGTTGTTTGTAAGAGTGATACCGTTAGCTGCCCAAATCTGTTTAGATGTATCAAATGATGTTCTATTAGATGTAGAAGAGAAGCTAAGTGTACCAAGAAGCTTCATAGAAGCAGCTGATCCACCACATACTGTGCAAAGACCATCTACGTAGTTATGATTGCCAGTAGCCTTTTCAGAACCAGCTGCGCCACAAACTACACATGTAGAATCCTTACCGCATGTTGCTGCATTCCAAGAAGAGCAAACGTGAGGAACGTCGATTGTTACTGTAGAAGAGCCCTGAGCAATCTGAGCTACTGTGTTATAAATAGTAACTTTACCTTCAACTGTTACAACGTCACCGAGAGTAACCTTAGTTGTTGTTCTGAAAACAAGAACCTTGTTTCCATTTTCATCAATGATGTAAGGAGAGCAGTTGTTGTAGGAGCTCCATTCTTCATAGAAGCTATGAACTGTACCTGTGAACTTAACTACTGTACCTTCAGCAGAAGCAAGAACTTCGGGAATAGACATAAGACCGTCATCAGGAGTTGTGGAACCGCTGTTGCCGCCTTCTTCGCCGCCTTCACCGCCTTCGGGAGGAGTTACTTCGCCACCTTCAGAGGGAGGAATTACTTCGCCGCCTTCAGCGATTTCGATTCTACCGGGATACTGAGAACCGGAAGCGATCTGATCTCTGTAGTACTGACCTGACAAGCTGAATGTGTTGTATGTACCGTATGTACCAGCAAAGAATGTATCGGACTTACCGGAGATTTCATCGAAAATTTCGATAATACCGTAAGTTGTGTTGTATGTCCAAGGCAATGTAGGTGTCTCTGTTGTAAGAGAGAAGTGGCATCCTGCATAACCGCTATCCTTAAGATAAGCAGCTGCTGTGATATATGTCTTTGTTTCGCCATCCATAAAGAAGATGTGATAGCCACCGGTTACTTCTTCAAAGTAGATAGCAACGGAAGCAGTAGCATCTGTTGTTGTTGCAAGGTAATTACCGCTTATAGAACCAGCAAAGTAAACCTTACCGCTGGGAAGCTCCATAAAGAAATTGTAGGGCTGACCAGCTACGGGAGCTGTGTAAGCAGGAGTAACAACGGGACCGTCGCCGCCTTCGTTACCACCTTCATTACCACCGTTGCCGCCTTCAACTTCACCTGTGTAAACTTCGATCTTTTCGATACGAACCTGAGATGTGAGAGTTGTGGACTGGAATACGTTTGTGGGAGCGCTGAATACGATTGTAAGAACATCGTTTTCACGTGTGATTGTTGCACCTGCAACTGTCATACCGTCCATACCGGACATGTAATTCTTTGTTCCATCGGGACTATAATCGTCAAATGTGATAACGATCTTTGTCATGCCGGGATATTCGATCTTAATTGTAGAACCAGCATATGCTCTCTGAGCGTAGGAAGGCTGAACTGTAAGAGCAGAAGTAGAGGAAGCCTTATCGTTTGTGAATGTAATGCCGTTTGCTGCGAAAACGTTCTGTTCGCCGGAACCTGTTACGAGGTTTGCATTACCCATCAAATCAAGAACAACTGCGCCTGTTGTTTCGCCGCCGCCTTGATTGCCACCGTCATCGGGAGTGCCTTCGCCCTTAACTACGTTACGGATAACACCACCGGAAGTTGTTTCGTATGTGCCATTGTAGTTTGTGATACCAGCAAATACTGTGATTGTATCACCAACTTCAAGCTCTTCACCACCGTTAAGTCTGTAGCAAAGAACGGGCTTATCTGTCATGCCATCAACTACGATGTTAACGGAAACGTTGTTATAAGCGGGATCGTATGCGTACTTAATGGATGTGATAACACCTGTAAATTCATAAGGACCTTCAAGAGTCTGACCGGACTCGAGCTTGTAGAGAGCCTCTACAACGTCCTTAGATGTGTAGTTTTCGGGAACTGTGGGAAGCTCCTGTTCAGGAAGTGTTTCCACCTCACCACCTGCACCGTACAAACGGCAAGGATAGTTTGTAGCACCGTTAAGGTAATCAATAGCAGAGCAAGAGATTGACTTGTATGTGCCGGAAGAGCCCATAAAGAACTGCTGGCCTGTTACAGATGTGTAAACAAGTGTGTTGTGTTCTGTGCTGTATGTGAAGTATTCAGAGGGAACAACTGTATCGAACTTAAGTGTACCCTTTGTTGTATCGCCATCTCTGGGGAATGCTACGATGTATGTCTTAACACCGTCTTTATCGAAGTAAAGTCTGTAACCACCTTCAACACCTTCAACTGCTTCGAGATATACGTCAACAGCAGAGAGGATGTCAGTTGTGTAAGAGAAGTACCAGCTATAGTTATTGTAGTTGTTACCATCGAAGTAAACAACGCAACCTTCGTTACCGTGGAGAAGAGCGAGCTTGTAAGCAACGCCTACTTCAGGATTTGTGATCATACCGAAGGAAACTGTAACAACGGCATTAAGCTCGAATGTAGCCTTCTGACCACCATCTGTTGTAATGTTAGCAGTAAGTGTGTAGTTTGTTGTTTCCTTAACGTCCTTGGAAATTCTAACTACTGCCATACCATCAACGTTTTCAACAGTAACGAATTCGTTATTAGAAGTCCATTCAATGTTGAAAATTGTCTGACCAACCTTGATCTGAGCAGCAAGCTCTTTGCCGTCAGGGATTGCAGTGTTCTGAGTCTTCTTGTACATATCCTTAAGCTCAGCAACTGCTTCTGCGATATCTGTTTCCTCAACCTTAGGCTGGAAGAGGTTACAGGAAGCAAATGTGCTCAAGATGAGTACCAAAACAATGAAGAGAGAGAGAATTCTTTTCATAATAGCTCCTTTTAAATTTTTATTTTAGACAGCGCTTAAACGCTGATTCTAACTAATAAATGAAATAGAATTGAAATGAATTATTCGTGGAATGTTACGTCGTTAATAGAGAATACCTGAATCTGGTAAGTACCAACTGTTTCTCCTTCGGGGAGATAATAGTCGATAGTACCCTTAACGTCGATGGTCTTGCCAACGAACTGATCCTGAGTGATGAGATTACCATCTGCATCTCTGAGAACGATTGTACGAACCTGAATTTCCACACCGTTTACTGTGCAGTAAAGGGAGATAGCGCCCTTGCTGTCACCCTTTTGGGTTGTGTAAGCGCTCTTAACGTAGAGGTTGTTCATGGATACGGAAGCATCCTGTGCAAGGAACATAAAGGGGAATTCCTTAACAACGTCTTCACCGTCAACTGTTGTAGTGATTGCAACGAAGCCCTGGTTGGACTGAGGATCGAAATGCAAGGGAGTAACAAGCTGATAGCCGGGCTCATTTCCTGTGGAGATGAGGCTCATATTCTTTGCATTTTCTGTATCCCAAACATCGTACTTAAGGTCAGTAATCTGGTAGGAGCCGTTGAACTCGCCAACAACGCCTGCAAATCTGAGCTTGTTACCTACCTGCAAAAGCTCAAGACCGAAACCGTCAAGACCTGATGTGAGGTAGTAAGCAGAGATACCGTAGTAGATACCGTCTTCTTCGTCATAAGCTTCAATGTAAACTGAACCGCCGCTATCCTTAACGATAACGCCCTCGAATGCAACTCTTGCACCGATATAGTCTTCAATGTTTACCTTAAGCTCTTTGATTGTCATAAACTGAGCATCACCGTAGGGGAAGTCAGGGTCTTTTACGTTGGAAGGAGCGTAAACGTTAATTTTTGCTTCAGCTGCCTGAGCGATAGCCTTTTCGCAGTACTGAGCGTAAACGTATCTACCGGATTTGCTGGAAACAGCAAGACCTTCCTGAAGGATTTCAAGGTTAAGGTTTCTGTAATCAGCTTCACCTGCGGGTCTGTACCAAACCCAAACAAGGAATCTTTCGCCTGTAGAGTCTACGTTCCAGTTGCTGTCATCACTTTCGATGATGATAGAATCAGCGCTCTGAAGCTTGGACTTTGTAAAGTTAGAAGCCTTTTTACCCCAAGGCTCGATCTTACCTGTAGATTCAGGAGTGTTGATGCCAAGATATCTTGCCTTTACAACACCTTCGATACCGGGTGCTTGGGAAATACCGTTGATATTTCCGCTATTGCTTACGTAGAAGTGAGTAGTGTCGCCGTCGATGAACATCTTAACGCTAACTTCCCACTTGAGTGTGTCGCTATCCATATCAAGCTTAAGCTGAGAGGCATAGTCAACCCACTCCTTCTCATCTGTGCCATCATCGGGGGTCTTGAACCATTCGCAAGCCCCCAATGTAGCTACAAGTGTGCAGATAAGAAGAAATATTGATATAAATCTAATAAATTTCTTCATATTATTAATTTATAAATCCTATAAAATGTTGTTTTGGAGTTTTATTAGTTCTGCTGGCAGATTTCGTAGTACTTCTGGAACTCAGAGTTGATCATAGAGCTGTTGTCCGCGTTAAGCACATACTTTGAGAATACGGACTGAAGAAGAAGACCAACCTGTGTACGAGCGTCTGCAGAACCTGCAAATGCGGGAGATGTGTAGTAAGCATCCTGCTGTTCAAGAGCTACAAGAGCAACGAGAGATGTGATGAAGTCACCACCGTTAGCCTTATCAAGAGCGTTCTTGTAAGTGGGTGTTTCCATAACAGACTTGATTACGGGAACGTAACCGGACTTCATAGCGTATTCAGCCTGGAAGCGCTGGTCTGTTGTGAGGAACTTGAGGAAGAGCCAAGAAGCGTAAACTTCCTGAACGTTTTCATCTTCAAAGATACAGATAGAGGGACCCTGAGAGATAACCTTGGGGTTAGAAGCGTCAACCTGAGGAATAGAAACGATGCCTACTTCGAAGGGATATGCGCCGTCAACCTTGTCAGGTCTCTGGTATCTAGCACCTGCAGAGGAACCGATGG
Source organism: Eubacteriales bacterium (assembly GCA_045643885.1). Lineage (GTDB taxonomy): Bacteria > Bacillota > Clostridia > Oscillospirales > CAG-272 > RGIG4608. The sequence continues at coordinate 8,764 of JAZRFY010000026.1, forward strand.
ACATGAAGATCTTACCTACTTCGTCATCAGCCTTCTTGAAGCCGTCAGATGTGTAAGAACCACCCATAAGAGCAGATGTGGACATCCAACCCTTCTGGTACCATTCAGCAAACTTAGCAAGGAATGCCTTGTTTGTGTCGTTAACAAATGTGTAGTGCTCACCTGTAGCACTTGTGTACTCAGAATTGTACTGTTCTACAAGAGTGATGAACATGTTTTCTTCGGAGTCATATCCGAGAGGAGTGGAGTTGGGGTAGTTCTGCTTAAGAACCTGAATGATTTCTTCAACGTCGTCCCATGTTTCAGGAGCTTCAAGTCCGAGTGCATCAAATACTGTCTTATTATAATAAAGAACTTCTGTTGACTTCTGGAAGGGGAGAGAATACATCTTACCGTCGCCGTATTCCTTACCTTCATTGTAGTAAGCTTCGATAAAGTCATCGAGCTGAGCCTGTGTGAAGCCCATCATTTCGCCTGTGCCAAGAACGTTCTGGTTGTTGATGAGGTCATCAAGAACTACAACGGATTCAGACTTGTTGTAAGTAGCAACGTGGTCGGGATAGCAGAACGCCAAGTTGGGCTGGTTACCAGCTGTGAGCTTTGTTCTGATCTGGTCAAAAATGCCATCGTAATCGCCCAAGGACTGGTGTTCGATTGTGATGTTGGGGTACTTTTCGTTGAATCTTGCGATTGCGTCTTCGAGCAATGCCTTGTTGTCAGCACCCATTGAATGCCAGAAAGTGATTGTTACTGCAGATCCGTCATATGATCCTGTAAGGTCGAGATCAACAACAGGGTTGTTGTTGAAACAGGATACCAATGCAAATACATTGATGATCATAGCAACAAGAAGAAGAGAAACGAGAATTCTTTTCATTTTTGTTTTTTCCTTTCGAAAATAGAATAATATTTGTTAAGATTTATCTTGCCCATAAGAATGATAAATCTTGAAACCGAATGTTAGGGATTAACCCTTGATACCACTTCTTGAAACGCCCTTCATGATATACTTTCTGAAGAACATGAATACAAGGAAGAGGGGAAGAGATACTGCAGCAACCGCAGACATCTGAATAGGAATGTTTACGTCCATAGTCTGAACGAGCTGCTGTGTTACAGGGTCATAGTCAACCTTAAATCCTGCATCACGGATACCCTGAGTGATAAGCTTCATGTTTTCATCACTGATAACAAGGTTAGGCCATACGTAAGTATTCCAAGAGCCCATCATCTTAAGAATTGTGATTGAGATGATAGTGGGGAATGCAAGCGGAATCATAACCTTCCAAAGATACTTAAAGTCGCTTGTACCGTCAACCTTAGCTGCAAGGTAAAGCTCGTTGGGAATCTGAAGGAAGTTCTGTCTCAAAAGATAGATGTAGAAAACGCTTACAAGGAAGGGAATGATAAGCACCTCATAGGTATTTTCCCAGTTGATAAGAGCGATAGTCTGATAGTTTGTGATCGTGAAAAGCTCACCGGGAATCATCATTGTACCAAGAAGAGCTGCAAAGAGCGCGTTCTTGCCCTTGAATTCAAGTCTTGCAAAAGCAAAAGCTGAAAGGATCGTAATTACAAGTGAAAGGAGTGTTGAAACAACACCAACGTAAACTGTATTAAGGAACAATTTTTCAAGGTTAGCTGTTTCAAAAGCATAGAGATAGTTCTCAAAGTGGAACTCTTCAGGGAAGAGTGTGGGAGGATTTCTCATATATTCTGTCATTGACTTAACAGAAGAGATGAGCATCCAATAGAAGGGGAGCAAAACTGAGAAAGCAACTGTCAAAAGGAAGCCGTAATTGATAATAGTACCAAATACTTTAGTAACCTTCTGAGTAGTAGTTACTTTGGCAAAGTCTTTTTCCTGCATTGTGCGTGATGTAAGATTAGCCATGCTTGCACCTCCTTAATACTGAGTCTTCTTGCTGCTTACCTTGAGGTTAATAAGTGTAACCACGAAGATAATGCCAAACAAGATAAGAGCAGCTGCGCTTGCTCGACCCTGGTTCTGAGCGATATACTTATAAATATAACCAACCATCGTATTAAGACGGTAAGCTTCACCAACAGGACCCATACTTTCACCGAATACACCGACGATACTTGTGTATTCCTTAAATCCTCCGATAAAGCCTGTGATGATAACGTATGCAATCATAGGAGAAAGAAGCGGTACAGTAATTCTTGTGAAAGTTCTTACCTTGGAAGTACCGTCAACCTTAGCAGCATCATAGTACTGCTTGTTTACACTCTGCAAGCCACCAAGAAGAATAAGGATCTTGAAGGGAAGAGCGTTCCAAACGATGTATACAACCATTACCAACATATTTTGCCAATATGTGGACTGCGGACCTAACCAGTCAACAGGAGCAATGTGGAACAGGCCAAGAATATCGTTAACGATACCGGCAGTTACAATAATAGTTTCACCATTATTCTTAACTGTAGACATGGTAAACATTGCTGCAAATACAATACCTATCGCAATTGAGTTTGTAACGTAGGGAAGGAAGTAAATTGTCTGCAATGTTCTGTTAAGGAATTTAATAGAGTTAAGAGAAACCGCGATAACCAACGCAATGAATGTTGAAAGCGGTACTGTCAAAACGCAAAGGAGGAGAGTGTTCTTAAGGATATTGGCGAACTCTTTGTTTTTGATAACAGTCAAAAAGTTTTCAAAACCTATAGTAAAGGGATATGGATCTCCTCTGTATTGGCCCTTACGGAACCAACCAAGCTCGATTGCTGTATCATAGCCCTCAAAGAATGCAAGTCTTACTGTGTTAATAATAGGCCAAACAGTAAAGATAAGCAAAAGGATGATTGCGGGTGTAAGATACAACCAAGCTTTCCATTGTTGTTTATTATCAACCATAGCCAGCTCTCCTTAGAAATAGATTCTTTCTTCTGTTTCCTTATTGAAAACAAATACCTTATGAGGCTTAAGAGAGAAGCTTACAGTCTTAGCTGTAGCATCGATCTGAGCGTCGGAATTGATGATAGATCTTACTACGGGGTTAAGAGAATCGTCGTGAGTAGAAACGATGCTTACGTCACGTCCCATAACCTCGATATTTGAAAGGTTAACTGTAAGAGGACCGTTAGGATCAAGGTTGAAGCCTTCAGGACGGATACCAACAGTTACGGGCTGATTTTCAACGCCGGGAGTTTCAAGAACCTCAGCACCACCGATAAGGAGCTTGCCGGACTTGATTTCACCGTTGAATACGTTAACAGGAGGAGTACCAAGGAACTTAGCAACGAAGAGGTTAGCGGGATCGTCATAAACGTTCTGGGGCTTACCGATCTGCTGAACAACACCAAGCTTCATAACAACGATGAAGTCGGAGATGCTCATTGCTTCTTCCTGGTCGTGAGTTACGAAAATTGTTGTGATGCCAGTTTCCTTCTGGATTCTCTTGATCTCTTCACGAGTCTGAAGTCTGAGACGTGCGTCAAGGTTTGAGAGAGGTTCGTCAAGAAGAAGAACGCGGGGCATTTTAACAAGAGCACGAGCAATAGCTACACGCTGCTGCTGACCACCGGAAAGCTCACTGGGCTTTCTCTCCATAAGCTCGTCGATCTGAACGAGTCTTGCTGCCTCATAAGCTCTTTCGAGCATAACTTCCTTAGAGAGCTTATCAGCGCCCTTAAGGTTCTGCAAGGGGAACAAAATGTTCTGCTTAACAGTCATATGAGGGTAAAGTGGGTAGTTCTGGAATACCAAGCCTACGCCACGGCTTTCGGTCGGAAGCTCGGTAACGTCTTCGTCACCAAAGAATATCTGACCTGAGGAAGGTTTTTGCAAACCACTGATCATGTAGAGGGTTGTACTTTTACCGCATCCTGAAGGACCAAGCAAGCCAATAAGCTTACCGTCAGGAATTTCGAAGTTAAAGTTATTAACCGCTACAACATCTTCGCCAACCTTTTTCTTATCACGGTTAGGGAAGACCTTTGTTAAATTCTGCAAAACAACTTTCATAAAATCTCCATTTCCTTTTATATAAAAAATTTTATTTTGAGAACAAATTTAATTAAGGCAATCAATAAGGTGCCTTATCTGCCATTTCCTTGTGGATACGGCGCTTATATTCCTCCAAAGCTTTAACTGAATCGAATATCATCTGACTTTGAAGGTCAACAACGACTGTAACAGCCAATTTGTCGTGAATGAGTGATCTTGTTCTGCGTGAGGTCAAGAAGAACACAACCTCAAGCAATAATATCAAAGCAAGAATTGACAATGGCAATATGGGAGAGAAACCAAGCAATAAGAATAATCCCATCAGAAGGGGCACCATAGTTTCAATCGTGAATTTACCAAGTATAGTTCTTACAAAGAGCATAAAGGGAGTAATCTGTACGCAATCCTCTCTGACAACGGCGATTGAGAAAAGCTTCTTTCCAAGTGTCTGACCGTTTTTAAAGAGAAGGGGAACGATAAACTCAAGAGCGATGTAAGCAAGCAAGATTGCCAATGAAACGTTTGTCAAAACCATTGAAAACATAATTGCCTCGTAGCTTGCAATGTCTTCATCATTTTCAATTGCATCGTGGCAAAGCTTAAACGGCTCTTTAACCTCGTCAGGCAAAAGAGCGATTTCATCGTCAAGCATGTAATCACTCATGATCTCATATTGACTAAAGCTTACCTCATACTTTTTCTCAAGCTCGGAAATGTTGTACATTTCCAAATAATAATTTTCTTTATCGGATGCCGCATCTATATATGAGTCATATCCGGTTATATTAAACAAAAGTAATGCAAGTCCAAGAGCCAAAATGACAATGAAAATAAAGTCAAGAAGGAAAGCTGAGGCTCTCTTTGTAAAGCTTGCTTTTTGCAAATCGTAAATCATCTCAAAAAACCCTTATTATAATTTAATGTGGGAAACTATGTAAACGAAAGTTTGCATAGCTATAAATCATAAAATTACCCTATATACATAATAGCACAAACTTCTTCAAAAAACAAGCATTTTTTTCTCAAATAAAAGCAAAAAATAATTTTTCGTCAATTTGACAAAAAATGATATAAAAAAGGCAAATCATAAGTAATTTAGTACAAATTCAGCACTAAGAAAATTCATTTATATTCATATTTTTAGCCGAATTTATATAAAAAACGCAACAGATTTGAATCTGTTGCGTTTTTGTGCAATTTTACTCGTCAGAGTCCTCTTCTTCAAGGGGAAGCTCTTCTTCCTTAACAATTACCTCGATTTCGTGTGACATAAGGTCATCAGCCTTAGTTACGGTAACTGTCAAATTGTTATATTCAAATGAGAAACCGACCTCGGGAATGCTTTCCGCGTGCTCGTTTACCCAACCGTTTACGGTTGTTGAATCACTCTCTTCGTCAACGTCAAGCTCAAAGAAAGAGAAGAATTCGTCAAGAGAAACCGTGGACAATACGCGATATTTGTCATCACCGATTGCCTTAATAGGTTCAATAGCTTCATCAAGCTCGTCCCAAATTTCACCAACAAGCTCCTCGATGATGTCTTCCATACTTACAACACCTGATGTAAGTCCGTATTCATTAACAACGATTGCTATGTGGTTGTGAGAATCCTGCATTTCCTTAAGCAACGCATCGAGATGCATTGTCTCGGGTACGTATTTGGGAGGGAACATTGCGTCCTCAATTTTGTATTTGGGATTGCTGTAGTTAAGAAGATATTCGCGGGCATAAAGCACGCCAACTATCTTATCAAGACTATCCTCATAAACAGGAATTCTTGAATATCCCTCTTCCTTAATGATTTTAAGGAGCGCCGTTTTTGTGATATCCTGAGGAATAGCTACAAGTGACGTTCTTTGAGTCATAACGTCTGCAGCTGTAAGATTGTCGAGCTTAAATACGTTCTTTATGTATTCAACGTCGTCCTCGTCAAGACCACCCTCGTCTGCACCTGCATCAAGCATGGTAACGATATCCTCCTCAGAAACAACCTCTTCCTTTTCTTCGGGATCTATACCGAGAAGTCTGAGAATACCGTTTGTGGATACTGTGAGGAACCAGATGATGGGTTTAAAAATTGTTGTAAGGAAGGAAACCACTCCACAAAATGCTTTTGCAACCTTTTCCTTGTTCTTCATAGCAACTCTCTTGGGAACAAGCTCACCAAGAACGAGAGTGAAGTATGAGAGGATAAGTGTTACAACAATGACTGAAATTGTCTGGATAAGCTCTATATGTGCGTGAAGGCCGAATTCTTCGACGATTTGTTTTGTGATCATATCACCGAATTTGTCAGCAGCAAAAGCAGAGCCCATAAATCCTGCGAGTGTAATTCCTACCTGAATAGTAGAAAGGAATTTTGTGGGATCATCAAGGATCTTGACAATCCTGGAAGCTTTTTTGTCACCGTCCTCAGCAAGAGCCTTCATTTTCTGGCTGTTGAGGGAAACGACTGCAATTTCTGTTGCAGCAAAAAAAGCGTTGAGTGCGATAAGTATAAACTGTAGTAATAATTGTCTGAATATAGACATAAATCCTCCAAAAATAAATTCAAATGTTCAAAATAGTGATGCGTTTGATATCGTACAAAACGACTTAACAGATAAGTGGCATATGCACGGTATTGCTCGGAAACGAGCAACATTTGATTAATTTTGAATGATTGTCGTTAGATAACCGAGTTACAGGGCAACTTCGGGGCAATGGGTCCACGGTGTAAACTCCTTTCAAAAAAATAATATCAAGTGCATTATAACATACTTGACGCAAAATTTCAATAGGTTTTAATCAATTTTTGTATATTATTAAAAAATAGTAGAGAAAAGTACAATAATTTGTTGACTAAGAATGTGGTTTGTGATAGAATGAATTTAATATTTTTTGAAAGGAAATTGATTATGCTTTCAAACGAAATAATTAAAACCTATGAAGACATTTTAATAGAGGAATTACAGGTGGCAATGGGATGTACAGAGCCGATCGCAATAGCATATGCTTCTGCCATTGCTCGCGATGCTCTCGGTCAGCTTCCTGATAAAATTACAATTCGTCTTAGCGGCAATATCATCAAAAACGTAAAGAGTGTAATTGTGCCTTCAACTGCGGGCATGCACGGAATAGAAAGTGCCGTAGCTGCCGGTGTCATCTCAAACAGATACGACCTTAAGCTTGAGCTTTTGTCCATTCTTGGAGAAAGTGATATTGAGGATATTAAGAGCTTTAAAGAAAGCTGCAGCATCATTCTTGAGGAGCTTGAAAGTCCTTGTAATTTCGACCTTTTCATCAAGGCTGAGAAGGATTCTCATAAGGTAAAGGTCAGAATTTCCGACTATCATACAAACGTTGTTTACGTTGAGCATGATAAATGCGATCTTACAGATAAATACAGAAATGAAACTGCCGAAATTGGCAAGAGCTTGAAGAAGGCAGACAGATCTCTTCTTAACGTTAAGGACATAGTGGAATTTGCCGAAACAGTTGACCTTGAACGCATAAAGCCTCATATTTTAAAGCAAATTGAAATGAATATGGCAATTGCGAAAGAGGGACTTACAAACGACTACGGAGCTACCATCGGCAAGATTCTTTATAAGAATGGAAACGCCCCCTTAAAGGAAGTTATAAAGGGTTATGCAGCAGCCGGTAGTGATGCTCGTATGAGTGGCTGCGAATTACCGGTTTGTATTATTTCGGGCAGTGGAAATCAAGGCATCACGGCCTCCGTTCCCGTTGTGGTTTATGCAAGAGAAAACGGAATCAACGAAGAAAATATGCTTCGTGGAGTTCTGGTTTCCGACCTTCTTACAATCCATCAAAAAACCGGTATCGGAACACTCTCGGCATATTGTGGAGCTATCAGTGCAGGTGTTGGAGCAGGTGCAGGTATATGCTATCTTCAAGGAGGAAGATATCGTGAGATTGCTCACACTCTCGTTAATGCGGTAGCCATCCTTTCGGGAACTATTTGCGACGGTGCTAAAGCTTCTTGTGCTGCAAAGATCGCCATGGCAGTTGAGGCAGGTATCGTAGGATGCGAAATGGCACATGCCGATAAGCAGTTCTACGGTGGTGACGGCATTGTTACCAAGGGCGTTGAAAATACCATCAAAAACGTTGGTATGCTTGCACGCGACGGTATGTCGGGCACCGATAAAGAAATTATCAAGATTATGCTTGGAAACTAATTTGTTACTAATTGATTTACATAAAAGGAGAAAACTATGAAAAACTTTACTTTTACCAATAAGGTAAGATTTGACTCCTGTGGCTATGACGTGTACGAATACGATCATATAAGCGGAGCAAAGCTTATCTACATTGACTCAGGTACAGAGGAAAAATCCTTCTGTGCAGCATTCAAGACAATTCCAGATGATTCAACAGGTGTATTCCATATTCTCGAGCACTCCGTTCTTGACGGATCTAAAAACTATCCTATGAACTCTCCGTTCTTGTTTATGCTCAAGAACTCTATGAATACCTTCCTTAATGCAATGACATTCAAGGGTAAGACAATGTACCCCTGTGCTTCTTGTAACCCCGATGATTTTGAAAATCTTATGAAGGTTTATCTTGATGCGGTTTTCAATCCCATTCTTGCTGAAGGCACTTTCTTGAGAGAGGGATGGCACATTGAAAAGGCAGAAAACGGCTTTGATATCAAGGGCGTTGTCTATAACGAGATGCAGGGTGCAGGCGCTTCTATTCAGCGTCAGCTTTACGGAGCTATGACTGCTGACCTTTACCCCGATACTTATCAGAAATATAACAGTGGTGGTGAGCCTTCAGTAATTCCTTCTCTCACATACGAAAACTACCTTGCGGCATATAGAAAGTACTATAGCACAGCTAACTGTGTGCTTTTCCTTCGCGGTAATATGGATCTTGAAAGATATACCGATATCATCGATCAGTGGCTTGCAGGTGCTTCTCAGGAAAGAAGTGAAATCAAGCATACGGTACAAGGGCCTAATCACAAGGTTTGTGAGCATGAATATCCCATTTCTCCCTCCGAGGATGCAAAGGGAAAGACAAATATCATCTACTCATACAACGTAGGTATGTATAACGATGCCGAAAGACAGATGGCTGCCGGTCTTCTTGCAAACTACCTTATGGATAACAACTCGTCTCCCTTGAAGAAGGCGCTCGTTTCAAGTGGTCTTATGCAGGATGCTGATATTTACGACTCTACCGACGACATTCAAACCTCTTGGGGCTTTGCGGCTTATAATACTGAAAAAGAGCATAGAGATGCTATCAAGCAGATTATTGACGATACAATAAAGGGAATTATCGATAACGGTATTGATAAGGAAATCATGCTTTCTCAAATTTCTGCCACAAGCTTCAGAATGAAGGAGCAGAGAAATGCCGTAACAGGTCTTTGCATCTACGATTTCATCAATATCGCAAATAACTGCTTCTATAACGTTCCCATCAATACTTATTTTGAGATTGATGAAACGTTTGAAAAATTTGAGCGTGAGCTTGATAACGGCTATTTTGAAAATCTTCTTCGTGAGATTTTCTTTGAAAACGATATTACTGCGATCTCAGTTCTTGTTCCCGTACAAAAGGAATCAAGTGAGGCTCACAAGAAGACTGTTGAAGAATATACAGCTCATCTTTCCAATGAAGTTAAGGAGGCTGCACATCAGAGATTTATAGACGGCACTCAAGAAGCGATGGATCGCGATACTCCCGAAGCAATTGCAAAAATGCCCACTCTTTCACTCGATAAGCTCACAAAAGAGCTTCCTAAAAAGGAATTTATGCCCGAAGGCAAGGTTCTTTATACTCCCGCATCAACTAACGGTGTGGCATATTACCGATTCTACTTCTCGCTCGCAGGACTTAGCGCAAACGAGATTATGACTGTTGAGCTTATTTCCCGTAGCCTAGCGGACTTTGCAACAGAGAACAGTACCCCCTCCGAGCTTTCCAATAAGCTTAATAGATACGCAGGTAAATGGAAATTTGCCACAACTACAGTTTCTCCCTCTATGAAGAAGTCCGATCCCTATCTTGTAGTAAGTGTTGCATGTCTTGAAAAGAACGCTGAAAAGGCACTTGAAATCATCAGTGAAATTCTTACTAAGACAGTTTATGATGAAGAAACTGCCAAAACAGTTCTTGCTCGCGAGCTCAATAACACAAGAATGCAGTTCATGGGCAACGGTGTAGGACTTGCTCTTAACACAAGTGAATCCCTTATTTCTGCAAGTGGATATTACAGTGTTCTTACAGGAGGATACCCCTTGTTTGCAAAGATTCAGGAGCTTTCAAACGAGCCCAAAGCCTTTTGCGAAGGTGCAAAAGCACTTCTTTCCAGAGTATTTAACGAATCAAATCTTTGCTACACAGGTCTTACTGGCAATAAAGAGCTTCTTGCACATTCTCTTGATCTTCCCATGGGAGAAAAGCTTGAGGGTGCAACACTCGTTAATCCCGATTGTAAGAAGGTTGCTTATGCAATTCCCGCAGGAATCAGCTTTAACGTTCGTTCACTCGACGTAAATGACATCCTTCCTTACAGTGGTAAGCATATGGCACTTTCAAATCTTCTTTCACTTGGATACTTGTGGCACAACGTCCGTGAGGTTGGCGGTGCTTACGGCACAGGTCTTCGCTTTGCAAGACGAGGAGCTATGAATGTTTATTCATATCGCGATCCCAAGGTTAAGGAAACGTATGAGCTTTATGACGGTATTGCAAATTATCTTGCAACTAACGAGTTTACCGATGGTGAGATTCTTGGATGCATCATCAGTACTCTTGCGGATTTCGTAAATCCCAAGTCCGTTGAAATGGAAGGCATTGAAAACGAAATGGGATTCCTTGCAAATTATACCTACGAAGAAAAGGCACGTCACATGGCTGAGGTTCTTTCCTTCAGCAAGGAAGATATCAAGTCCTTCGTGCCCATATTTGAAGCGTTCAAATCAAATTGCGCCGAGTGCTCAGTTGGTAACAGTGATAACCAAGCTGCCTACGGAAAATTTGATGAGATAATTAATATTTGATAAATAAAAAGATAACGGTGAGGGGCTACCTCACCGTTGTTTTTTTATCTTAAATTTTTAAGCCAATTGTCAGCAAGATTTACCCACGAAGATGCAGGATGTGGAGCATTTTCGGGTATATCGCGACACGTTTCGTGGTTAGCAAGGGAAAGGCCGTGAACTCCATCGGGATAGAGAACCAGCTCGTGCTTAACTCCTGCTTTTTTTAGTGCAGACGCGAAATTCTTTGAGTTTTGAACGGGTACTGAATTATCATTTTCAGTGTGCCAAATAAATGCAGGTGGAGTGGTTTCATCAACGTGAAGATCAAGAGAGAAAAGGTCTTTAAGCTCCTTGGATGGGTTTTCCGTTCCACAAAAATAATGCAATGTACCAAGATGTGTGGGGCATGTTGCCGTAATTACAGGGTATGATAAAACCATTGCATCGGGACGGCATATTTTTGTGTCAGAACCATCTCCAATTGCCGATTTAACTGCATCGTGATTCCAGTAAACACCGCATGATGCAGCGAGATGGCCACCTGCAGAAAATCCCAATATATAAACCCTTGAAGGGTCGATATTATATTCTTTTGCGTTATCTCTTATATGCTTGATGGCAAGAGCAGCTTCACACAAGGGACGAAGACCTGATGCCATTTTCTCAACTGAATATTTCAGCACAAAAGCATTGTATCCTCTTGCTAAAAATTGAACTGCAACAGGCTCGCTTTCACGCTCGGACGTCCATCCGTAACCCCCACCCGGGCAAATCAGAATAGCAGGGCGCGGATCGTTGCCAAGTTCAATCGGATTATCCCTTATATAGGTTACAAGATGAGCAGCTTCATCCTGTGGGAAAATATATAATTTATCAAATTTCATACCATCACCTCAAATAAATTATAGCATTATTTCCATAAATGTCAATATAAAAGTATACTTTTCATCCTTTTGCAGATAATAATATCAAAACTTAAAAAGGAGAATAAAAAATGAATAATAATTCAACAAACAGGGATACTGAGCTTTTACAGGACATATATTCTAACGTGAAAATGGGATCTGATTCCATCATTAATTTGTTGCCCAAGATCAATGATGAAGAGATGAAATGCTTTATGACCTCTCAGCTCGATAAATACGAGGGGTATGCTCAAAGCGTAAAGCAAATCCTAAGTGATAAGGGAGTTGAAGTCAAAGAACCCAACCCTCTTTCCAAGCTTGGAGCAAAGATCGGCATGGAGATGAAATCCATGCAAGACAGTACCACAAGCCATATGGCTGAGATGATGGTTCAAGGCTCAACGATGGACGTTACCGACCTTTTGCAAAAGGTGAGTGCATATGAAAATTATCCCGAATGCAAGGAATCCGTAGCTCTTGCAAAAGAGATAGTTGCTTTTGAAGAGAAAAACATTGAAAAAATGAAGCAGTTTCTTTAAAAATCTATTATTTTAGTTAAAATCTGATTGACATGCGCATTAAAATGTTATATAATAATTTATATACTTTTTAGATAGGAGAAACTAATCATGAAGGTAACAAAGGAATCCATCATCGGTGATGTTCTTGATTTCAACCCCGAGACAGCTCAGTTCTTCTTTGAAATCGGTATGCATTGCCTCGGTTGTCCTGCATCTCGTGGTGAGTGCATTGCTGATGCATGCGCAGTTCACGGAACAGATGCTGATAAGCTTGTTGAAAAGATTAACGCATTTCTTGGAAACTAATTAATAAAAAAGAGCCTTGCAAAAGGCTCTTTTTGCTCTGGAGAGATTATGGAACATATCAAAATTAACGATAGATTATTAACTGCCGTGCCTTTTGTAAGAGAAAATAGAAGATTTGCCGATATCGGTACCGATCATGCATATCTCCCGATATATCTTATGGGGCTTTCTAAAATATCTTCGGCAGTGGCAGCTGATATAAATGTCGGACCTTTGGAGAAGGCGCGCGAAAACATCGAAAAATACGGATATCAGGACTTGATTACAACAGTTCTTTGCGACGGACTTAAAAAGGTGTTTCCCGACTTGGCTGACGATATAGCAATATTCGGCATGGGTGGTGAGTTGATAGTCAAAATCATTGATGAAGCCCCTTGGGTAAAGGATTCAAGCAAAAGATTGATTCTTCAACCCATGACGCATCCCGAAAAGCTTAGAGAATACCTCATAAATAACGGATTTGCTATAATCGGTGAGGCGATTTCTTTCGATAGAGGTAAGATATATCAAACGATTTGTGCCGAATATGACGGTATCATAAGAGAGCTTGACGTATTAGCACTTCACTACGGAGAATACATTCTCAAGGATAAGAGTGATCTTCTTATTGAGCTTATGAAGGAGATGCAGAAAAAGCTTGAACGAAAGATAAACGGCAAAGCTGAAGGAAATGAGGATGCTTCATATGAAAAGAACCTTCTTGCGAAAATTACGGAATACATAGAGAGGTAATTGCTATGAATATTAATGAACTTAATAGATATATGAACGAGAGAATTCCCAAAACTCTTTCTTGTTCTTGGGATAACGACGGACTTATGTGTTGCCCCGATGCTACAAGAGAAGTTAAGAAGGCACTCTTTTGCATGGATGTAACACCCGAAGCAATTGATTATGCAATAGACGGAGGTTATGACGTTATCATTTCTCATCACCCCTTGATTTTCAAGGGGGTAAAGACCGTTTCAGGTGACGTTGGAATCCCTGCAAGAATCATCAAGCTTATTAAGAATGACGTTTCAGTTATGTCCTTCCACACAAGATTTGACGCAGTTGACGGTGGCGTAAATGACGCATTGGCAGAGCTTTTTGAACTTACTGACGTAGAAAAAATCGTTTGTGATGACATTGAGCTTATGCGAGTTGGTAGTCTCAAAAACGGGATGAATATCGAAGATTTTGTTGAGCTCGTTAAAGAAAAGCTTGGCTGCGAGCACCTGAATTTTGCTTCAAACGATGGCAAGGTTAAAAGACTTGCCTTGGTTGGCGGCGGTGGTGGAAGCTATATCCACACTGCAGCAAGAGCAGGAGCTGACACGTATCTTTCAGGTGAAATTGGCTATCACAATATGACTGACTGCAAGGATACTGGCATAAATCTTGTAGAAGCAGGACATTATTTTACTGAAAATCCCACACTCAAAAATCTTGCGAGATTCGTGCTTGAAGCCGATGCTTCAATTAAGTGCGATTTCTTTGAATCTAATATAATCAAACATATTTAAGGAGAACTGTATGACGTTTGTTGCATCAAACCTTTATGGTAGACTCGATAAATTTGAAAAGCTCATTAAGAAGATAAACCTCAAGGATAGCGATATCCTCTATATTCTTGGAAATATCGTTGACTTCGGTGAGGATTCTATCGAGCTTGTAAACGAGCTCAGTGCTCAGTATAATGTTTATAGCGTTCTCGGTGAGCACGATTATAAGGCATATCTTTTGCTTTCTGAATTTGATAGAATCATCAGAGAGGGAGGTGCTCCTTCGGTTAGCTTTTCAAAGGAAATGATCGCTTGGGCGCAAAATGGTGGTCAGGCAACTCTTGAGGCGTTCAAGAGCGCTGATGCCGATTCTAAAGAGGGATTTCTCGATTATCTTTCCGACCTTCCCGTATTTGAAGAGGTTGATATCAAGGGCAAGCAGTACGTACTTACTTGCAGGGGTATTGCAAACTTTGAAGGTGATAAGGATCTCTATGATTATGAGCTTGATTCCTTTATGGAAGGCTATCTTGATATAGAAAAAACTTACTTTGAAAGCAAGAAAATGGTTGTGGGCTATCTTGATTACGAGCACACTCCCGCAGGACGTGCAGGTAAAATCAATGCTAAAAACAACAATATTGCACTTGCTTGCGATATGAGTGAAAACGATGACGTCGTTTGCATTTGCCTTGAGACCAATGATGAATACTATGTGTAATATAAAGAAAAACGATATCGTGATCCTTGATATAACCGATATCAATAATCTTGGTGCAGGTGTTTCTCATCTTGAGGACGGAAGAGTTGTTTTCGTTCGAGGAGCAGTCACCGGTGATAAGATAATGGCAAAGATCATCAAGGTAAATGCAAATTTTGTAGTTGCTCGTCTTGAAGAGATAATTGTTCCTTCAGATAATCGTGAAACAGAGTGCTTTTGCAATGCAAGTGAAAGCTGTGGTGGATGCGTATACCGTCATATCACATATGACCACGAAAAAGAGATAAAGAAGAACTACGTAAAGCATGCTTTTATCAAGGCAGGTCTTTCTGACGTAGTTATCAATGACGTACATACTACAAATCGCACTAAGGCATATAGAAACAAGGCGCAGTACCCATTTGCTATGACAAAGCAGGGAATTGTTGCAGGCTTTTATGCTAGTAAAACGCATAATGTCGTGCCTGCATTTGACTGTGCGCTTCAACCTGAGATTTTTGGCGAAATACTTAGGGATGTTTGCGAGTTTGCCAATAAAAAAGCATTTTCCGTTTACAATGAAGAGAGTGGCAAAGGACTTCTTCGTCACCTCTATATGAGAATGGGTGAGCAAACAGGTGAATTGATGCTTTGCCTTGTATTGAACGGAGAAAAGCTCCCCTGTGAAGAGGAATTTGTTGCTCTTTTTACTGAAAAATACATCTGTATAAAGAGCATCCAGATCAATGTAAATACAAAGAACACCAACGTGGTTTTAGGAGATAAATACAGAACACTTTACGGAACAAGATATATCGAGGATATACTATGCGGTGTAAGGTTCAGAATCACTCCCGAATCCTTCTACCAGGTAAATCACGACGGTGCCGAAATGCTCTATAGACTTGCCAAATCCAAGGTAATCGATAGCCTTGATAAGAAGATATCACTTGTGGATATGTATTGTGGCACGGGTACTATCGGTCTTTCCATGGCAGACGTTTGTGATGAGCTTGTCGGTGTAGAGATTGTTGAGGGTGCAGTTGAATGTGCCAAAATCAATGCCCGGATCAACGGCTTTGAAAATGCAAAATTCTACGCCGGGGATGCCAAGGATATAGAAAGCCTTTTTGCTTCAGTTGAAGCGCAGCATGGCGAGTTAAATCCCGACGTTGTGGTACTCGATCCCCCAAGAAAGGGCTGCACTCCCGAGGTCATCGAATATCTTTCCTCAAGAGATGTTAAGCGTATAGTGTACGTATCCTGCGATGCAGACACCTTGGCACGCGATTGCAAGATGTTTGCCTCCTTGGGATATACAATCGGTGAGGTTGATCCTGTAGATATGTTCCCGAGAACAGGACACGTTGAAAGTGTCGTTTGTCTGACAAGGAGTAAATTATGATACTGTTCAAAAAAACATGCGACATGTGTAAAACTATTAAAACGGCAAAGTCGCTAAAAACTACCGAAGAATTTTTTGACATATTAGAAGAACTCAAGAAATTATCTGAAAGTGACGATTACGAATATGTCGGAGGGAATAACCCTGCCGACACCATTCGGTATTGGCCTCAAGACGGATTGTGGTATAGAATTAAATGCAAAAACTGCGGCGCGATTTATACTTTGTGGTATGATACATTTAGAAACAACGGAAGCTTCAAAAAAGGCAAATAAATATACCTTTTGGAGTTTCCACCCCCGTTTTTGACCGATTTTTATACCTTTTGGAGTCTTGACCCATATTGAAAACGTTGTTTTAATAACACGATAATTTATATTTAAAGGATAGTTTAAATTTATGGCTGATTTAGTGAAGAAATCAAATAAAAACAGCATAATTGAATTACTCAGGTTCTTATTTGCACTCAACGTTTTGGTGTACCATGAGTTTCTTCCTTTTGAATCCTCTTATTTTGGACAGGGATGGCTTTCAGTTGAATTCTTCTTCATTCTTAGTGGATTCTTGTTTAATAAGACCTTTGAAAAAACTAAAAATATGTCCTATCTTGATGGATTCAAAACCATATTTAACACAAAGCTCAAGCCCTTGTTAGTGCCCATAATAATAGGACTTCTCTCAAATATTATCTTGAATATCATAGTAAAATATCACCCCTTAAAGATATGGAGATACCTTTGGTATATTCCGGCTATGATGGCAATGTTTTTCTTATACACCGTTTTGAGAAGGTTGATAAAAAACGATAAAAGCTTTTTTGCAGTTGTTCTTTCAATCTTTATTATCGCTACGATATTGAGATTCTCGGGCAATGATGCCTTGTATAGCTTTGACTATATCAGATCAGCTTCAATGGTATCGTTTGGCATATTGCTTGCAAGGCTTCCAAGATTTGAAATCAAAAGCAAATTGCTTTCGTGGCTGCTTTTTATCGTGGCTTTCGTTCCAACCTTTTTGATAATATGCTTCCGTCTTGGTGATATGGAATGGTTTGGTGGTTTTAGGGGAATAGAGGCTATACTTAACCTTGTTTTGTATCCGTTTTTGATACTGACAGCCTTTAATCTCAACGTAAATTCCAGGATTTTGAGCTTTCTTGGTGCTATTAGCTTTGCTGTATATGCATATCAATGTCCTGCAAGATTGTTGGCTACTATAGGCCTTAAAAATTCATGGTTTTTGCTTTCCTTTATCTTTGGACTTGCAATAGTGGATTATCTTGCACGAAAATTTTATATGAAACGTTCAATGAAGAAAGTGAGTCTTACATAATGGATAATGCTACACACCTTGATTTTCTGAATAAAAGCTTTCCAATGAGAAAGACTGATAAAGAAAAACAAGATTTCAGAGATTACATAGTAAATACGTTAAATGAAAAGGGAATAGACACAAAAGTAGAAACAACCTGTGATAAGAAAAACAATAATATTGTTATCGGTGATCCTACTACTGCCAAGGCAGTATTTACTGCACATTACGATACGCCTGCAAGATCACTCTTTCCCAATATTATGTTTCCTAAGCATAGACTTCTATACTATTTGTATCAGTTTTTGCCAATAATTTTGCTTCTTACAGTGTGCCTTTTGGTTTCATATGTCGTAGGTATCGTTATATTGAACGATACAACAATCTATGCACTCTTGTTCATGGTTCTTTATTACGGATTGTTCTTTTTGATGATAAGAGCATTCAAAAACCCGAATAATTATAACGATAATACGTCCGGTGTTGCCACGGTTTTGAGCATCGTTGATTCACTCACCAAGGATGAGCTTAAAAACGTTGCATTTATTCTTTTTGATAATGAAGAAAAGGGAAAGAAGGGCTCTGCTGCATATTTTAAGGACCATTTTGAAGAAATGAAGGAACGTTTTCTTGTCAATTTTGACTGCGTAGGGAATGGAGATAACATAATTTTCATCGCACAAAAAGGTTCTGCTGATTCCGAAAAGTATGAGATTTTGAAGCATTCTTTTGAATTTACAGATAAATTCAGCGTTGATTTTTGTACACATAAAGAGGCAGATTCTAATTCCGACCACAAAAATTTTCCTTGTGGAGTAGCTTGTGTTGCTTGTAAAAAAGCAAAAAACGGTATAATTTATACACCCTATATACATACTCCAAAGGATGTAATTTCAAATAATTCCAATATTGACTTTATAGCTAAAAATACAGTTGCATTTGTTCGCAAAATCTGACAGCTTTTGTTTAAAATCAACAAAGTTTGCCCGGATACACGCGAAGTTCACAAAATCTATTGATTAAAAAATCAACATATGATATAATCAATTCAGTACGGTTGAAACTGTATGTTTTGTTGAATAATATTCAAAAATTATGAATATTATTAGGCTTTGGGTGTCTTAAATGACACATAGAATGGAGAAAATAATGGCTGAAAAGAAAAGAAAACGTCGTTGGGGTGATAGATCCGAAGGTAGATTGATCAGAACTATTGATCCCATATTCAGAATCATGCCCTATATTATGACAAAGCGCAGTGATTCCCAAAACTTTTTTACTGAAAAGCTCGATATTTCCGAGGCGGAAAAGTTCTGCCGAGAGCAAACAAGAGCCGGTAAGAAGAATTTTTCTATGCTTCACGTTATTATTGCAGCTTACATCAGAGTTGTTTCACAGCGTCCCGCTATCAATAGATTTGTCAGCGGTCAGAAAATTTACGCAAGAAATAATATTGAAGTATTGATGACCATTAAGAAAAAGATGGCTCTTGACGGTGAAGAAACAAGTATCAAGGTTTGCTTTGAACCAACAGATACTATCCACGATGTTTATGAAAAGTTCAATAAGGTAGTTGAAGAAAACAAGGGTGAAAGTGAAGATAACAACACGGACCGCTTTGTTAAGCTTTTGTATTACATACCCGGTTTTTTGCTTAAGTTTGTCGTTTGGTTGATTAAAACTCTCGACTATTACGGAATGCTTCCCAAGTCTATCATCAACCTTAGTCCTATGCACGGATCTATGATCGTTACATCCATGGGTTCACTCGGTATTCGTCCCATTTACCATCATATTTATGACTTCGGTAACCTTCCTGTTTTCGTTGCCTACGGCGCAAAGCAGCACGGAGTTAAAATGGATGACGAAGGCAACGTTAAGAAATACCGTTATATCGAGATGAAGGTAACTACCGATGAAAGAATCTGTGACGGATACTACTATGCATCTGCTTTCAAGATGATGAAAAAGCTTTTCGAGAATCCCAGAGTTCTTGAAAATCCCCCCGAACAGGTAATTGAAGATATCGATTAATATTATAAAAGATCCGACTCTTGTCGGATCTTTTTTTGCCAAATTTTGCTCAACCTCGGCTTGAATAAATCAAGCATTGCATAGTCAATACTTGTTATAATCAAAAAAATACGGAGTGTTTATGTATTATAATAAGGTTGAGATATGTGGGGTAAATACGTCAAAGCTTGAGGTGTTGAGCGACTCTGAAAAAAGAGAGCTTTTACTAAAAACAAAAAACGGTGATACCTTGGCACGGGAAAGACTCATTTATGGTAATTTACGACTTGTTTTAAGTATTATACAAAGATTTTTGAATAGAAATGAGAACGTGGACGATCTGTTTCAGGTCGGCTGCTTAGGTCTTATCAAAGCAGTCGACAATTTCAATACAGAGCTGGATGTGAAGTTTTCGACCTATGCAGTTCCCATGATAATCGGAGAAATAAGAAGGTATCTTCGCGATAATAACAGCATTCGTATAAGTAGATCCCTAAGAGACCTGGCATACCATGCTTTAAGTGTCAGAGAGGAGCTTACAAGAACAAATGAAAACGATCCGACAATAGATCAAATATCGGATAAGCTTGGTGTTGCAAAGGAGATGGTTGTAAGAGCCATGGAGGCAATCGTAGCGCCAATATCGCTCTACGAACCCGTTTATAACGATAATGGAGATTCCTTGTTCGTGATTGACCAATTAAGTGATTCAACGTCGGGAGAAGAGGTGTGGCTTGAAAGCATAGCACTCAGAGAGGCAATGAATGTCTTGACCGAGCGCGAAAGATTAATAATAAGACTAAGATTTTTCAAAAATCGCACACAAATGGAGATAGCAACTGAAATAGGGATCTCCCAAGCACAGGTTTCCAGAATTGAAAAGAGCGCTCTTGAAAGAATGCGAAAGCAATTTTAATAAATGAATTATCATAATTTATCTTTTTGCATAATATGTTAAGGAAGAAAGTCTATTTCTTCCTTATAACTTTTATGGAGGGTTAATTATGCCGGATAATAGATTTATATGTTCGGGCCCAGGTGTCAGCAAGGAAACTGTGTGCATCGAGGCAAATCGCGTCCTTGATTCATGTCGAGACAGGGATTGCTATGAGAATATTCAGGTGTTTTTGACTAATTACGGAAATGAGATTATCGAAAGAACTGGCAATATCAGGGTAAAGCATTCTTGTATTGCGTGGAGCAACGTAACTGTCGACCAGGTGGCATTTAATAAGGGATTCTATTCAGTAAACATTAGACTCTATATTAAGATAGTTTTTGAAGCTTGCCTGGTACCCGGAAGAGTGCAAGAATTTGATGGTGTAGCTGTAATCGATAAAAACGTTGTTCTTTATGGTGGTGAAAGCAATCTGAACGTTTTCAAGAGTAACGGCACAAAGGGCTTTTGCGATGCTCCTGTTGAGGTTTGTTGCACCGAAGGCAATGTTCCAACTGCCATAGTTGAAGTAGTTGATCCAATTATTCTCAATGCTAAAATCATCGAAAAAAGGCATGATCACCATTGTATTTGCTGCTGCTCTTGTTGTGATGTGCCCGAGCATGTTACTAATACCGTGAACGGTCAGCTTTGTGACGATGGCAATAGGATACTTGTAGTTTCTATCGGTATCTTTTCGGTTGTTCGCATTGTCCGTCCCGGTCAGTATCTGATTCAGGCAACTGAATACACAGTGCCCGATAAGGAATGCCTGTCGCGTTCGGAAGAGAATCCTTGTGAAATCTTCAGATGTATGGAATTTCCAGTTGATGAGTTTACTATGGGGCAAGGACCTGCGTTGCGTCCTTTAAATCACACCGATAAGGGATGTGGATGTAAATAAAGAAAGGCTGTTGCTTTTGCAACAGCCTTTTGTTTTATTTTAAGATGTATTTGGGCTCGGATTTGTTGATTACAGTATCTCTTGTAATGATAATTGTTTCAATATCATCGCGGGAGGGAACCGTATACATGATGTTCATCATAAATCCTTCCATAATGGATCTGAGACCTCTTGCGCCCGTGTTCTGCTCCAATGCAAGCTCGGCAATTGCACTGATAGCATCTTCCTCGAATTCGATGTTGACGTTATCAATAGCAAAAAGCTTTGTATATTGCTTCAAAAGAGAGTTCCTGGGCTCAGTGATTATCTTTGTGAGAGCATGTTTATCAAGCTCATTAAGAGCAACGATAACAGGAATTCTACCCGTAAGCTCAGGGATGATACCGTATTTAACGATATCGTGAGAGGTTACGTCCTTATAGATTCCGTCCTTTTTCTTTTCGCTCTTTTTCTTTACCTCACCGCCAAAGCCGATAACGTTGTTGCCCTTTCGTTTTTCGATGATGGACTCAAGACCGTCGAACGCGCCGCCACAAATAAAGAGAATGTTTTCAGTATTGATCTGAATGAACTCCTGATTGGGATGCTTTCTGCCTCCCTGAGGAGGAACGTTTGCAACAGTACCTTCAAGGATCTTAAGGAGTGCTTGCTGAACGCCTTCACCGGATACGTCGCGTGTAATGGAGCGATTTTCACTCTTTCTTGAGATCTTGTCGATTTCATCAATATAGATGATACCTTTTTCGGCCTTTTGAACGTCGTAATCAGCGGCCTGAATAAGTCTTAAAAGGATGTTCTCAACGTCTTCACCTACGTAACCTGCCTCAGTAAGAGTGGTTGCATCAGCGATAGCAAAGGGAACCTGAAGTGTTTTTGCAAGTGTTTGAGCAAGGAATGTTTTACCTACACCTGTAGGGCCTATCAAAAGCACGTTGGACTTCTGAAGCTCAACACCGTCGATTTCCTTGTCGCTCTTGTCCTCATTTTTGGACAAGATACGCTTGTAGTGATTATAAACTGCTACTGAAAGTGCAACCTTTGCGTCATCCTGACCGATAACGTACTCGTCAAGAGTTTTCTTTATATCCTGGGGCTTTGGAAGCTCTGCAAGCTCAAGAGTCTCGCAAGGATCAGAAAAATCAGCAAGTGCCTCATCAATCATTTCTGAGCAAGTGTCTACGCAGAAATCACAAATATATACTCCGGTAGGAGAGGGAATTAAAAAATTAACTTGATTTTCTTGTCTTCCGCAGAAACAGCAATACCTTTTTGAGGTATTGCCGTTTCCGTCGGGCTTTTTATTTTCAGCCATAATATTTAACCTTTCAATTACGCGTGCTTTTCGATAACCTTGTCAATGAGGCCGTAAGCAAGAGCTTCCTCAGCTGTCATATAGTTATCTCTTTCGGTGTCAATGGCTACTTGCTCAACGGATTTGCCTGTATTCTTTGCAAGGATAGCATTAAGTCTATCTCTTGTCTTAAGAATAAGCTCAGCCTGAATCTTGATATCGGTTGCCTGACCTTTTGCTCCGCCAAGGGGCTGGTGGATCATGATTTCACTGTTGGGGAGTGCAAATCTCTTACCCTTAGTACCTGCAGAAAGGAGGAATGCTCCCATGCTGGCTGCCATGCCGATGCAAACGGTAGAAACGTCACACTTGATAAAATTCATAGTGTCATAAATAGCCATACCTGCAGTAACTGAACCACCGGGTGAGTTAATGTAAAAGGAAATATCTTTGTCGGGATCCTGCGCCTCAAGATAAAGGAGCTGAGCTACCACAAGGGAAGCAGTTGCATCGTTTACCTCGTCGGAGAGGAAAATAATACGGTCATTAAGGAGTCTTGAGAAAATGTCATAAGATCTTTCACCCCTGCCTGTCTGTTCAACTACCATTGGGACAAGCGAATTATTCATCATAAGTAATGACCTCCTAAAATAAATTTAATTAAGCCTCTGTTGTTTCAGCAGCTTTCTTTGTTGTCTTTCTTGTCTTCTTTACGGGCTTTTCTTCGCCTTCAGAAGCTTCAGCTTCTGACTTGGGAGCTGCCTTCTTTGTTGACTTCTTCTTGGGAGCCTTTACAACTGCCTTTTCCTTAACGGAATCAAGAGCAAGCTGAACAGTCATATCTGCAGCGATAAGATCAGCGTCGATAGAAGCCTTAACCTGTTCAACGTCGATGCCGTATGCTTCAGCAATTCTGCCATATTCAGCATTGATGCTTTCTTCAGAAGCCTTAAGGTTTTCAAGCTCAGCAATCTTTTCAAGAGCGAGTCTTGCCTTAACCTGCTTTTCAGCCTGGGGACGGAACTGAGCACGAAGTGTTTCGGGTGTCATACCTGTGTACTTGCAGTATGTCTGAAGATCAAGTCCCTGCATTCTGAGCTGGTTGTCATAGTCACGAACGAAATTGTCTGCTTCGTTTTCGAACATAGCTTCAGGAATCTCAGCCTCAAGCTTTTCGATAAGAGCATCCATAAGCTGACCGTCAACAGCGGACTGAGCAGCTGCTTCGTGTCTCTTTTCGATTTTTGCCTTAAGATCTGCCTTGTATTCATCAAGTGTATCGAATTCAGATACGTCCTTAGCAAACTCATCGTCAAGCTCAGGAAGCTCAACCTTTGTGATTGCGTGAATCTTTACCTTGAATACGGAGGGCTTGCCTGCAAGGTCTTCAGCGTGGTATTCAGCGGGGAATGTAACGTTTACGTCGAACTCTTCATCAACGGAGTGACCAACGATCTGTTCCTCAAAGCCGGGGATGAACTGACCGGAGCCGAGCTTAAGAGCGTAGTCTTCACCCTTGCCACCGTCAAATGCAACGCCGTCAACAAAACCTTCGAAATCGATAACTGTTGTATCGCCAAGCTCAGCAGGACGATCGTTTGCATCGATTTCACGGCTGTTTCTTTCTCTGATAAGGTCAAGCTCCTTGCTGATTTCTTCATCAGTAACGGGAGCAACTTCCTTAGTTACTTCGATACCGTAGTAGCCTTCAATCTTAACTTCGGGCTTAACGAATACCTTAGCTGTGAAAACAACACCGTTATCGTCGAGAGAAAGAACGTCGATTTCGGGCTGTGCAACAGGCTCGATGCCTGCTTCTTTAATAGCTTCCTCGTAAGCAGAGGGAAGAATGTCGTTAAGAGCTGTGTCATAGAAGAAGCCCTTACCGTACATTTTTTCAATCATTGCTCTGGGAGCTTTGCCTTTTCTGAATCCGGGAATGTTGATTTTGCCAACTTCCTTCTTGTAAGCGCGTTCGATAGCATTTTCAAATACGTCAGCCTCAACAGAGAAGTGAAGCTCAACCTTGCTACCTTCAAGTTTTTCGTTTTTAATCAATTTCATTTTGAAATCCTCCAAGATTTTTTACATACATTGCTTATTATATATAAATTACAATAAAATGTCAAGTTTTTTTTATAAAAACACTCAAAAAGTTAAATAAATATGGGCATCGGGCAGAAATTAAGATAATCTGCAGCTACCATTGTAAAAGTTATGCCGTCAAAATCGAATTGACGGGGAACGTAATAGTTATTGTGTATATGACCGTAATAGCAGTTTTTAATATCGAATTTTTTAAGAACGTTGAGTATCGGTTCGCATATGCAATCGGAATATATGGGTGGAAAATGAAGAAAAACATGAATAGGTAAACAGGGATTTTCCTCTTTTATTTTCATTGCCTCAGTGATGCTGATTTCAAGTCTTTGAGCCTCGCGTGCTACGATTTTCTCGTAATCAACGTCGCCAACGGTTTTTTGCTGCTTTTCGTCATAAAACCATCCTCTGGATCCACAAATTATACAATCCGCAAGGAGATATGCGTTGTTGTGTAAAAGCTTTATTGTTTTGATATCATTTTCTTCAAAAAAGCTATATATTTTTGTTGCCGTAGACCACCAAAAATCGTGATTACCCTTGCCAATTATCTTTGTTCCGGGAAGAGAATCGAGAAATTTGAAATCCGATTTTGCTTCTTCTAAGGTCATAGCCCATGAGATGTCACCGGGGATTATTATATAATCATCTTCATTGATGATGGCTTTAAAATTCTTTTCAATCTTTTTTTGATAGTCAAGCCACCTTGCACCGAATTTTTCCATTGATTTGTTAGTGGAAACGTTGGTCGAAAGGTGAAGATCGGAAATAACGTATAAGGACATTATAAATTCCTTTCCTTTGAATAATTTTTTTGTGTCCGTCCATAATAAGATATGAGAGAAATCTCAAATCAGTTGCCATTGGGCAGAACGGAGGCATATATGAATAACGATAAGAAATGCTGTGCGTCTAATCAGAACGTAATCAAGGGTATTACCTGCGACGTTGTTAACTGTCAGTACCATCATGGTGAGGGACAGTGCTGCGCAGGTCATATCAAGGTAGGTCCCAGCCAAGCTGAGGCTAATAGAGACACCTTGTGCGCTACCTTTAAGAACAGAACTGAATAAGACTAAATTGCATATCCCGAAAGGGGTATGCTTTTTATTTGCTTATAAATTCCATAACCTCATCATGCATTGTATCGGGGGTCTTGACTGTGTCAAAGTTGATTTTTCTTGTATCAAGACCGTCAATAGGCTTAGGAATACTTGTATTTGTCAATTTTGAAAGATCGAAAAGTGCAGAAAGATCATCATCGGGTGTATGACCAAGTGCAAGGCAAACGTCTTTTGCAAATTTGTAAGGACTTGCAGTAGAGGCAATGACGGTTTTGGTCGTATCATAAGTTTCTTTTCTATAATCCTCTAATGCAGAAAATGCAACTGCAGTATGTGTATCTATAAGATAGCCACTATCATCAAAAGTCTTTTTGATGGTGTTAAAGGTTTTCTCTTCGTCAGCAAAATATCCAACAAAATTATCCTTGATTTCTTCAAGGGTTGATTCATCAACCTTATAGCAACCCGTTTCGTTTAATGAAGCCATCCAGGCTTTTGTCTTTTCAGCTCCTGCAAGCATATACAAGAGTCTTTCAATATTGCTTGAGATAAGGATATCCATAGAAGGGGAGACAGTTAGATAAAAATCTCTGTTTCTGTCATAAACTCCGCTATTAAGAAAATCCGTAAGGATATTGTTAGAGTTGGAAGCGCATATAAGCTTTCCGATGGGAAGACCCATAAGCTTTGCAATATAAGCAGCAAGGATGTTTCCAAAATTGCCCGTTGGAACGCAAACGTTTATATTGTCACCGAGTGCAATTTCCTTGGATTTGATAAGCTCACAGTATGCATGGATATAATAAACTATCTGAGGTGCCAAACGTCCGAAATTAATGGAGTTTGCACTTGAAAAGAAATATCCCTTATCAGAAATTTCTTTTGCAAATTCCTCGTCAGAGAATATTCTTTTTACACCTGTCTGGATATCGTCAAAATTGCCTTCAACAGCACAAACGTCAACGTTGTTTCCGTCTTGAGTAACCATTTGAAGCTTTTGTACTGAGCTGACACCGTTTTCGGGATAGAAAACGGCAATTTTGATTCCATCAACGTTCTTATAGCCTTCAAGAGCCGCCTTTCCTGTATCACCGGATGTAGCAACCAAAACAAGAGCAGTCTTTTCCTCGTTAGTTTTAACTAATGCTCTTGAAAGAAGTCTTGGCATGATTTGGAGTGCCATATCCTTAAAAGCACAGGTAGGTCCGTGCCAAAGCTCAAGTGAATATGTATTGTCATCTACCTTTTTCAAAGGACATATGTCTCCGTCAAAGCTATCCTGAGAATATGCTTTTCCGGCATCCTCTAAAAGCTCATTGAAGGAATAATCGGTCAAAAACATTGAAAGAACGGTTGAAGCAAGCTCAGGATAGGAAAGGTCGCAAAATGATGCGATATCATCCTTTGTAAGAGAGGGAATTGCTTCGGGAACAAAAAGTCCACCGTCATTTGCAAGACCTTGCTTAATTACTTGTGCAGAGGTATATTTAATTTTTTCATTACTTCTTGTGCTTTGAAATCTCATATAGCCTCCTATATGCTTTTACTGAAAAATTCTTGTGCGTTTTTAAACATAATTTTATCAATCAATTCTGAAGAATAATTGAGTCTGTGCATCTCGGTTGCAATTTTGTGTATATCGGAAATATCCTTAAAATTATTGGGTAGATTCGTTCCGTCCAGGTCACCACCCATAGCAATGGTATTTTCTCCGCCAAGTGAAAGATAATGATCGATATGACGGATAATATCAGCAATTTTGGGGTCGCCATTAGAAGAAAGGTGAGAAGGACAAAGATTTATGCCAACTATTCCACCAAGCTCCTTTATTCTCTTGAAATCACAGTCGCGAAGATTTCTTGTGTGAGGATTGATAGCATAAGCATCGGAATGAGATGCGATAACGGGCTTTTTGAACACCTCGGCAATGTCCAAGGTCATTTCTGCCCCCTTGAAGGAAGAATGAGAAATATCCGGGATTATGCCGATTTCGAAGCATCTTCTGACAACGCTCTCTCCAAATTTACTAAGACCGGTATCGGTGTCGTGTGCACCACCGATGCAAGTGAGTCCATACCAATTGAGTGTCAAGGTTCTTACGCCCAAATTGTAAAGTATATCAAGCCTTCCTAAGTCATTTTCAAGAATTCTTGCATCCTCGACTGAGAGTATCAATGGTATTTTTCCTTGCTCGAATAAGAGGTAAATATCATTTGAGCTTTTTGCGATACCTACGTGCTCACTATTCAGTTTTGTTTCGTTTTCAAGATTTGAAACGACCTCAAAAAATCTTTCATATGCCTCAGCATCAGTAAGCTTGTGGTGGGACCATATTGCCATCACCTGAGCATATTTTTTAAGATATTTTGCTTTGTTTATTGATATGTGAAATGAATTGTCAAGCAAGCCTTGCTTTTCGGAAAGCAAGCGCGTGGACGTGTCGCAATGTAAATCAAATAATTTCATATCAGTTTGAAAATGCATCCTCAATATGGTTGATTTTTTCTACCTTAGGCGTCATCGTATCGGCAGATTTTGATAAATAAACCTCAATAACGTCAAGCCTTGGAGATTTTTTGGTTTTGTGTGAATTTAGATATGACTGTGCCGCCGCAAGCGTACGCTTTTGCTTTGAATATGTAACGGCAGACGCAGCAGAACCAAACTCGTTTGAAGACAAGGTTCTTGTCTTAACCTCAATAAACACAATATATTGCTTGTTTTCGGCGATAATGTCTATTTCGTTGTGAGAAGCAAAATAATTTTGCTCCAGGATCTTGTATTTTTGCGACTTCAAATATTCGCAAGCGGCATTTTCACCGAAGCGACCTGTATCAGTTGTAGTTTTCATAGTCAGTCTTCAAGAAATCTGATGAATTTCTTTCTGTGAATAGGGGAAGGGCCAAATTCTCTCAAAGCATCCATGTGCTGCTTTGTGCCGTATCCCTTGTGCTTTGCGATTCCGTACTGAGGATATTCCTTGTCCATTTTCTCGCAAAGTTCATCTCTTGTAACCTTGGCAAGAATTGAAGCTGCCGCGATGCTGGGACTCGTAGCATCCCCCTTGATAACCGTCATTGTGGGAATTTCAAATCCGCGGCTTACGTTACCGTCTATAAGTGCGAAATCAGCTTTGATTTTTAATCCCTCAACGGCTCTTCTCATCGCGAGCATGTCTGCTTCAAGAATGTTGAGCTCGTTGATTTCTTCAACACTTGCTTCGGCAATGCAATAAGCAATTGCGTTTTCAATTATCTGGTCAAAAATCTGCTTTCTTTTCTTTGCAGTGAGCTTCTTTGAATCGTTAAGACCCTCAATGTAAAGACCGACGGGCAAAATGCAAGCTGCAGCAACAACAGGACCGCAAAGAGGGCCGCGACCTGCCTCGTCAACACCGCAAACGTATGTATATCCTTGATCGTTAAGAGATTGTTCCAAAGTATATTCGAGCATAGCGCCCTCCATAAATTATATTCTGTCAAGAGTTATCTTGCCAATTTTAGCACTTCTAAACTCATCAAGAAGCATATTGGCAGTTCTTTCGTAGTCAATCTCACCACCGCTGATGAGGAAACCGCGCTTTTTGCCGATAAGCTCAAAGAGTTGAAGATCGGTAAGATCTGCATAAGCGCTCATATCACCGAGCTTATAGCGTTCACTAAGCATCTCAGGATAATACTTTCTAAGACGGGAGCAGAGAACTATAGCAAGGCTCTCAAGGTCAAGAATTTTATCCTTGATAGCGCCGGTGAGCGCGAGGTTTTCACCGATGAGTCTATCGTCAAACTTAGGCCAAAGAACACCGGGCATATCCATAAGATCAAGACCGATGCTTGTTGCAACCCATTGCTTGTCAACAGTAACACCGGGACGGTTTTCGACCTTAGCCTTCTTGCTTCCGCATATTCTGTTAATAAGGGATGATTTTCCAACGTTGGGAATACCAACAATCATAGCCTTGAGCTTTCTTGTCATGCCTTTAGCTTCATATCTTTGGATTTTCTCGGCAAGAACAATGTTTACTGCATCCTTGATTTTGTTGATGCCAAGACCACTTACGCAGTCAGTGGTGATACAAATTGTATTTTCATTAGAGTAATGCTCACACCATTTTTTGGTCATGGCTGGGTCGGCAAGAGTAGCCTTATTCAAAAGGATGATAGTAGGCTTTTGTGCAGTCATTCCGGCAATCTCGGGATTTCTTGAGCTTTTGGGAATTCTTGCATCTAGTATTTCAATAACTACGTCAACGTTTTTTAAATTTTCAGTGATCATACGGCGTGTTTTGGCCATATGACCGGGGAACCATTGAATCTGTTCTGATGGCATAATATCTCCGTTCCTCGCGCGTGCGATAAATAACTATTTAATGAAGCCGAATTGCTCGGCAGGTGTGATTCTGAGGATTGCCTTACCAAGGATAGTTCTTACGTCAACAAGACCTATTGACTCACTACGGCTATCCGTTGAATTGTTTCTATTGTCGCCTAAAACGAAAACGTAGCCCTTTGGCACGTATGTGATAAGGGGAGGCTCGTTTTCGGGCACGTTGTATTCTCCTGTTGAAAAATAAACATATGATGATTCATCTACTATCTCCGACTCATTAAACGTGCTGTCGTCAGAAACGTATAAAAGACAATTTTGATAATCGATTTTTACCCATCTGTTTTCAGTAGCTATTACTCTTTTTACGATGGGTTTGTTAAGAGTGCCTGTGTTGTGGAATACGATTATATCATTTTCTTGTGGAGTGTAGAAAAGATTTGTTATGATTAGGGTTTCTCCGTGATAAAGAGTGTTGTTCATCGAACCACCGTCAACCACACAAATTCTGAAAACGAAGGTTACAAGCACCAATATTACAATAAGTGCCTTGATCACAAGATCGAATAAATCAATTATTATATTTTTGAGCTTTGCATCAAAATTGCTTTTGGATGCCGAAGCGTTTGAATTGCTGTTTTCCATGATACCTCCAAAGGGGGAATAAGTGCTTTTATTTCGGCGTATTCTCCGCCATTTTATATATTGTAACATATTTATTTAAAATAAACAAGATTTTTTCAAAAATTAAGAAAAAATGTTTAAAAAATCTAAAAATATTATTGACACAATTGAAAAAATGTGTTAAAATGATACATCACAAAATATTGAACGTGGAAATTTGTCCCTTTTTGGGGTAAATTCAAGGCGAATGGTGGTTTTCGTTGCACGTTTAAGTTTAAAAAATTACATAAAGAGGAGAAAAATGTATGAATTTCGGATTTAGTATTTTGTGGTTTGTAATCCTCGTTATCGCAATCGTTATCGAGGCACGTACAAGCGACGTATCTGCAGTTTGGTTCGTTCCTGCTGCTGCATTGGCATTTTTGCTTTCATTCTTCATCACAGGAGAAGATGATGTAAAGAATCTTGCAATTCAGATTTTGGTATTTGTATTTGCAGCATTGATTTCTTTCATCGTTTTCAGAATTTCCTTCAACAAGAAGGTTAAGAGAGTTAAGAAGGGCAAGACAAACATCACTGCTCTCATTGGTGAAAGATGTCTTGTTATTGAAGATATCTCTAACATCGACGTTAAGGGCCTTGTAAACCTTAAGGGTTCTATTTGGAGCGCTCGTTCCAAGGACGAAAACGACTTTATCGAGGCTGGCACAGTTGTTGTTGTTGAGCGTGTTGAGGGCGTTAAGCTCGTATGCTCAAGAGAGAAATAATGTAGGAGGATATAACTGATATGACTACAGAACTTATTATTGGTATTGCCGCCGTTGCGGTACTCTTGTTGCTTCTTATCGTTTGTAATATCCGAATCGTTCCCCAGTCTAAGGCTTGGGTTATGGAACGAATCGGCGTTTATTCCAGAACATGGCACACAGGCTTGCACATTAAGCTTCCTTTCATCGAAAAGGCTGCTAAGAAGGTAGACCTTCGTGAACAGATTTTGGTTTGTGGTGAAGGCTTCAACCATGGTCAGTATCATAAGCATGAACGCCACAAGGTTGAGTATGCTTCTGTTTCTTCCGGTGTTGATTCTCAGTCATCTGTAGCAGCATCTTCTGTAGCTGCTTCTGGTACTGGTTCTAAGGCTGTTAACAATTCTGCAAATGGTATGGCTTCTACTAGAGCCAATGCTAGAGCAGAGGGTGCATCTTATAGCGTACTTTCTACAAATATGCACAAGGGTGGCAATCATTCACCTTATTCACAGCCTGTTATCACTAAGGATAACGTATCTATGGAAATTGATACAGTTGTATTCTATCAGGTAACTGATCCTAAGCTTTATGCTTACGGTCATGCTAACCCCCTTAAGGCAATTGAACACCTTGTTGCTACATCTCTTCGTAACATCGTTGGTGGCCTTGAGCTTGACGAAACACTTACATCCAGAGAGTATATCAACTCTAAGATCAGAGTAGTTCTTGACGAAGCTACAGATCCTTGGGGTATTAAGATTACACGTGTTGAGCTTAGAAACATCATCATTTCCGATGTTGAGCTTGCAGAAGCTATGGAAAAGCAGATGATCGCTGAACGCGAAAAGAGAGCTGCTATTCTTAGAGCAGAAGGTATCAGCCAGGCTGAAATCCTTGAGGCACAGGGTAAGGCAGAAGCTATTAGACTTGTTAACGAGTCCAAGCCTTCTCAGGAATTCCTTACAATCCGTGCACTTGAAGCATATGAAGTTGCTGCTCAGGGTCAGGCTACAAAGATTATCGTTCCTTCAAACCTTCAGTCCCTTGCAGGTCTTGCATTGACAGGCTCTGAAGTATTTAAAGAAGGCGAAAAGATGGGCGAATAATTCGAACTAAAACATTTTGAAAGACACAAGTAAAGCTTGTGTCTTTCTTTTTTTATAATATTTTCCAAACCCTTTGACAAATGGCTATATATATAGTATAATATTTAAATGTAGAAAAAATCTCAAATCGAGAATGAAAAGGAGCAAAAATGCCTAAGTTTTTTATTAACAAAAATCAAATAGATGGAGATATCATAAAGATTGTCGGTGAGGATTCACACCATATTTCACGTTCTTTGAGAATGGCTTGTGGTGAGAAGATTAACGTTACCGATGACGAGGCTTATGAATATGAGTGCACACTTGAAACCTTCGGTGAGGGCTTTGTTCTTGCGCGTATTGAGTCCAAGCAAATGTCCAATGCCGAATCTCCCATAAAGGTGCATTTGTTTCAAGCATTGCCCAAGGGTGAAAAGCTTGATCTAATCATTCAAAAATCCGTAGAATGTGGAGTTTATGATATAACCCCGTTTGAGAGTGAATATTGTATTGCAAAGGCTAAGGGTGATTCCGAAGGCAGAAAGAACGACCGTAGAAGCAAGATAGCTCTTGAGGCTGCAAAGCAGTGTAGAAGAGGAATTATTCCTAAGGTTAATTCCACTGTAACGTTTGACCAAATGATGGGCAAGGCTTTCCTTTCCGATGCTGTTCTTTTTTGCTATGAAGGAGAAGGCACCGTTGTTATGGGAAAAATGCTTAATGAATTAAAAAACACCAAGGAAATCAAAGAGCTTTCAATTATAATAGGAAGTGAAGGGGGCTTTTCACCTGCTGAGGCAGAGAAAATGCAAAAAGCCGGTGCCTTTATGATTGGTCTTGGCAAACGCATTTTGAGAGCTGAAACTGCCGCTATAATGGCTTTAAGCTGCCTTGTTTACGAGTTTGAACTCACTTGATTGTGCATATTTACAGTGCTTTACACTAAAAAGCACAAAAAAAATTAAAAAAATTAGAGAAAATATCAAAAACCCTATTGAAAAATAACAAAAAATGTAGTATGATATAGTATAGTATGTACAAAAAACTAATAATCTTATAAATGTGAGGTTTATTTTATGTCTAACAGATTATTTCAGGGTGTAGTTCATCAGATGAAGGACGCGGTTGATCGCGTTATCGGTGTCGTTGATGAAAATGGTGTTGTAGTAGCTTGTTCTGAGCTTCCCAAAATCGGTGAAGTAAAGCAGGGAGTTGCTGAAGAAATTTCTTACACCGCAAAAACATTTACTTTGTTTGGTAATACATATAGCCCTATTTCATCCGGCTCTAAATCCGAGTTCTTCGTGTTCGTTGAAGGTGAAGATAAGATGGCTGAAAAAATTGCCAAGATTCTTGTTGTATCTTTTGCTAATATTAAGAACCTTTATGATGAAAAATATGATAAGGGATCTTTCATCAAGAACATCATTCTTGATAACATTCTTCCCAGTGATATTTACATCAAGAGCAAGGAATTGCATTTCAATACCGAAGAGGTAAGAATCGTATTCCTTATCAAGTTCTATGGCAGAACTGATATGATGCCTTTCGAAATGCTTCAGAATATGTTCCCTGATAAGTCCAAGGACTATGTTATCAGCGTTGGTGAGCAGGATGTTGTTCTTGTTAAGGACATCAAGCCCGGAACTGAACGTCGCGAAATAGAGAAGATGGCTTCTGGTATCGTTACAACTCTTAATAACGAATACTATGCTAAGGTTGCTATCGGTATCTCTACAGTTGTAGATAACATTAAGGACCTTGCAAGAGCTTACAAAGAGGCTCAGGTTGCGCTTGACGTAGGTAAGGTTTTTGAAACTGAAAAGAATATCATCAGCTATGAAAACCTTGGTATTGGAAGACTTATTTATCAGCTTCCTACAACAATGTGTGAAATGTTCCTCTCTGAGGTATTTAAGAAGGGTAGCCTCGATTCTCTTGATAGAGAAACTCTCATGACTATCCAGTGCTTCTTTGAGAACAATCTTAACGTTTCCGAAACTTCAAGAAAGCTTTTTGTACACAGAAATACACTTGTATACAGACTTGAAAAGATTCGCAAGCTCACAGGTCTTGACTTGCGTGAATTCGAGCATGCAATCACATTCAAGGTTGCACTCATGGTTCAGAAATATCTCAAGTCCATATCCTCAAAATATTGATTTGTACTTGAATTAAGCGAAACGGTATACCGTTTCGCTTAGTCTCGTTCATAAAACCATAACCGTTGTTCTATAGGATGGTGAATAATATGAAAAATAAGATAATAATTTCGATAATTTGCTTAGTTTTGTTAGTTGCAACAGCTATTGCTGTGGTTGCTTGCACGTTCCCAAATAACAACGAAACTACAAAACCCAATAATAATATCCAGGCACCCGGTGATGACGAAAGAGAACCTATTGATTATACAAACTCTCTTTTGTTGATAGATGCTATCTTCAGCAATTATTCAATCTTTGATATCGATTACGAAAAGACTATGCTTGCTGCTATTCGAGGTTACGTTGATGCAACCGGAGATAAGTATGCTATGTACTATACTCCCGAGGAGCTTGAAGATTTGTATTCCGAGAATAACGGCGACCTTTACGGCATCGGTGTTCAGGTAATATTCGATTATGAGGAATATTTCATGGAGATAGTTCTCATAATGCCCGATTCTCCTGCTCAGGGCAAGCTTGAGGTTGGAGATAAGGTAACACACATCATTCTTGATGGTGAAAGAATTTCTCTTTCTTCAATCGTTGAAGATTATAAGCAAAAGTATGTAACAATTTATCCCTCCTATACCGAAGAAGAGATAAATAATGCGGCTTGCTATGATACCTTCCAGTATGCTGTTTCAAAGCTTAAGGGCGCTGAGGGAACTTACACCGAATTCGTTATCGATAGAGACGGCGTTTCTATGGATATGAAGATTCAGCGCGCAAAGGTTAAAACCGTTTCAGTTACAGGAAAGGTGTCTATCAAGGATAAGACTGTTGGTATAGTTTCTATTTCTCAGTTCGATCTTACAACGCCCACTCAGTTCAAGGAATGTATGAATACCTTGATAGCAAGTGGATGCAATAAGTTTGTATTTGACGTTAGAAACAATCCCGGTGGTGATCTTGCGTCAGTTGTTGCCGTTCTTAGCACAATTCTTCAAAAAGGTCAGGTAATCCTTTCAACAAAGGATTCATCCAATCAAGTTGAAATTACTAAGGTAAAGGCAGTTAACTACGGTTCAACCTCTGATTACGTAACGTGTAACGTTACAGAATCCGAGATCGGTATGTACAGTAAATATAAGATGGTAGTGCTCGCAAATGAAAATTCCGCAAGTGCAGCTGAACTTTTCACTGCAGCAATGCGTGACCATAACGTAGCTAAGGTAGTTGGTGTAAAAACCTACGGCAAGGGAAGCGTGCAGAGCATTATTCCTCTCTCATATTACGGTGATAAATACTACGGAGCTATCAAGCTCACAACTAAGCTTTATTTCCCACCATGTGGTGAGGGTTATGACGGTGGTATCGGTATTGCTCCTCATTATGCAGTTGAGCTTGAGGGCATTGCTGCAGAAACACATTTCTATAAGCTTACTGAAGAAATTGACAATCAGCTTCAAAAGGCTGTATCAGTACTCGTTGATTAATTTGATTTTTATTTATAGATAGGAGATTTTATTATGGCAAAGGCTAAACAGATGTTGTATACAAAAGAAGGTTTCCAGGCGCTTCAGGACGAACTCAGAGAGCGTCAGACCGTTAAACGTGAAGAAATTAAAGAGGCAATTGCTCTTGCACGTTCTTTCGGTGACCTTTCCGAAAACTCTGAGTACGATGAAGCAAGAAACGAACAGGCTAAAAATGAATCAAGAATTCTTGAGCTCCAGGCTTTGATCGACAATGCACTTATCGTTGACGAAACAAAGATCGATTCCAGTGTGATCAGTATCGGTTCAACAGTTAAGGTTTACGACTATGACCTTGAAGAGGAAGTAGAGTATAGCATCGTTGGTTCTAACGAGGTTGATCCTCTTGCAGGTAAGATTTCCGATCAGTCTCCCATCGGTCACGCATTGATGGGTAAGGCACAGGGCGCTGAATTCAGCGTTGAAACACCTGCTGGTACACTTACATTCAAGATTCTTGAAGTATCAAGAAAGTAATTTGGAGGCTATTATGGCAGATATTAATAACATCAATGAAGAAGTAGTCGTTGACGAAGAGAAGGAATTAAATTCCATACTTCAAATCAGACGTGATAAGCTTGCTGCTCTTAAGGAAGCTGGCAACGACCCCTTCCAGAAGGTTAAGTACGATTTTGACACTTATAGCATTGACATCAAAAATAACTTTGATGAATATAACGAAAAGGATGTTAAGATTGCCGGCAGAATTATGAGCCGCCGTGATATGGGTAAGGCAAACTTTATCGACGTTATGGACGGCAAGGGCAGAATTCAGTGCTACATCCGTATCAATGATATCGGTGAAGAAGCATTCGAACAGTATAAGAAGTGGGACATCGGTGATATCGTTGGCGTAAGTGGTAAGGTGTTTCTTACACGCCGCGGCGAGATTTCTGTTCACGTTCAGTCCATCGAGCTTCTTGCTAAGAGCTTGCTTCCTCTTCCTGAAAAGTTCCACGGTCTTCGTGACACAGATCTTCGTTACCGTCAGAGATATGTTGACCTTATTATGAATCCCGAGGTTAAGGACACATTCGTTAAGCGTAGCCTTATCCTTAAGTATATCAGAGAGTACCTTGATGGCAAGGGCTTCCTTGAGGTAGATACACCTATCCTTGTGCCTCTTGAAATCGGCGCTAGTGCACGTCCCTTCAAGACTCATCATAACACCCTTGATATGGATATGTATCTCAGAATCGAAACTGAGCTTTATCTTAAGCGCCTTATCGTAGGTGGTATGGATAAAGTATATGAGGTAGGCCGTATCTTCAGAAACGAGGGTATGGATACAAAGCATAATCCCGAATTTACATCTATCGAGCTTTATCAGGCATTTACTGATTATAAGGGCATGATGGATCTTGTTGAAGAAATGAACAAGATGCTTGCTGAAAAGGTATGTGGCACAACACTTATTACATACCAGGGCAAGGAAATCGATATGTCCAAGTGGGAAAGACTCACAATGGTTGAGGCTGTTAAGAAGTATGCAGGCGTTGACTACTATGATTGGAAGTCCGATGAAGAAGCAAGAGCTTGTGCTAAGGAAAAGCACGTTGAAGTTCCTTCAAATGCTACAAAGGGCACAGTACTTGTTGAATTCTTTGATGCATACGTTGAAGAGCATCTCATTCAGCCTACATTTATCTACGATTATCCCGTAGAAAACAGCCCTCTTGCTAAGAGAAAGCCCGAGGATCCTGCATTTACTGAAAGATTTGAATACTTTATCAATGCAACTGAATTTGGCAATGCATTCAGTGAGCTTAATGATCCTATCGATCAGAAGGAACGTTTTGAAAAGCAGGTTGCTGCTAAGAAGAAGGACGAGCCTAACTGCAACGCAGAGGTAGACTATGACTACGTAACTGCTCTTGAGTACGGTCTTGCTCCCACAGGTGGTCTTGGCTTTGGTGTTGACCGTCTTGTAATGCTTCTTACAGACTCTGCATCTATTCGTGACGTATTGTTGTTCCCAACAATGAAGCCCCTTGCAGAATAATTAAAAAATAGAGCCCAGAGAAATTCTCTGGGCTCTTTTATTATTATTTTATTCAGTGATATTTTCATATCTCTCGTCGTCCTTGAGTATCCACTTGTCAAAGATTACAAGCAATGAGGGAAGTACGAAGAGAATGAGAATAATAGCGCAGAAAGCACCAATACTGAGTGTCTGAAGGATTGCAGCAACTGTACCTGTCATAAAGAAACCGCAAACGAATGTTACCATAACCATGATCAATGAAGATGTAAGGATAGCATAAGTTGATCTTCTCATTACCTCGGGTAATGTTTCTTCAATGGGGTGAGTTTTTCTGATTTCCTTATAATAAGTTGTAAAGAGAATTGCATAGTCAATCATCGTTCCCATAAGGATACACTGAACGAGGATGAGTGCTATAAAGAACATAGGAGAACCTGAAATGGTCATTACGCTCATCATAGCAAATACCGCGCATTCAATTACGCAAATAAGAAGAACGGATACTGGGATGTTTTTGAAAGTAAGGAATACTACGATAAATACCACCAAAGCAGTTACGCAAGTGATGAGAAGGAATTCGCTGTTGAATGTTTGTGAAACCTCATAAGACATTGCAGAATTACCTACAAGATAATAATCTCTTGCCATGATGGAATCAAGCTTTGTAGTAAGATTCTCATAGAACGCCTTGATTTCGGGGGATTCGGGAACATAATTCAATGTGATAACCATTCTTGAGTGCTCAGGTCCAACCAATTGAACAATACCGTCTGCCATCTGAACCTTGGCATCATCAAGCTGCTTTGCAACGTCTCCATCGAAGAATGAAGAGAATGATTCGTTAGAAACGATTGTGTTGCAAATGAACATAAAGAAGTCATACAAAGCAATCTTTTTATCGGAATAGTCAATCGTATTGCTTCTTGACATGATGTAAAGAAGAGTTACAGTATCCTTGTTAAGCATATCTGCACTAGCGCCACCCATAGAAGAGAACATATCAGCAATATCATCGGGGTAGAGCAATGTGTTTTCTTCAACTGATTTAGCAATTGAGATCAAGGATTCAAGCTGTCCTGACTGATCTGTGGGAAGAATACTGCTTACAAGGGGATAAATAGATGAAAGGGTTGAAACAAAATCGTTAAATGTCATCTTTTCAACGGGTTTAACGTTGAAGAGGAGCTCAATCGTTTCAGAATCCATGCCGATAATATCAGCAGCTGTACCGAATATTGTTCCAAGTGCATTTGAAGGAGAGATATTGATTATTTGCTTAGCGTAGAATATTATCTTAACAAGGTTTGCATCAACGCCAAACAATTCGCCAATCTCATTTGCAGAGTATTTTTTACCGTTTGTAAGAGCATCGATGAGATCACCAAGCTGATAAATCTGAGCTTTGCTTTCTTCATCAATCATTGAACTGAACATTTCATTTTCAAGGAATGCATCGGAAGAGATAAATGAAGCAAAATCAGTGAACGTCATGCCTTGAGCAAGCATTCCGTTTTCATAAATATAAAACAATGTGTTAAGGAACACAATATCGATACCAAGCATTTCAGAAAACTCGGAAGGGGACATTTCAAGGCCCAAAGTGTTTGCGTATGCTTGAATTGAGGTAACGTGCTCATCCTTTTCAAGATATTCGATGAGCTGAGCGATGCTTTCCTCGTCGTAGTTATTATAAACAATAACAACAGTATCGTCTTGAGGGAATATTTCAGTTACAATACTTTCTTCTGCATATGTGTATTCAATAATAGTTATGGACTGAAGAATGAACACAGTGATAAACAAAACCAATCCGAAAACAGCGATATATCTTCTGTTTTTATAGCTAAAACGGCCAATTGATGAAACTATTTTCTCAAACATTTGCTTCACCTCCGTTTTTAGTGGCAAGTCTCTTGTTCTTTAAATAAGTTTTGTCGGTTTTGTGAATAAGATCTTCAAACCAAAGGATCATAGAGGGCATTACAGTAAATACACAAATAAGACTAAGAAGAACGCCCTTGGAAAGAACAAGACCAATGTCGGTACCGATTGTGAATGTCATAAGCAAGAGAACCAAAAGACCAACTATTGTAGTAGCTGAGCTACTAATAATTGAAGAAATGGCATTAGCAATGGCATTAATCATAGCTTGCTTTTTGTCCTTAACCTCCAGAAGGTCATATTCCTGCTGATAACGGTGCATAAGAATGATAGAATAGTCAATTGAAAGCACAAGCTGGAATACTGCTGCAATTGCAAACGTCATATCAGAAACGCTTTCGAATATGATATTTGAACCCATATTGATAAGTACTGCAACACCAATGGATATAAGCAGCAAAACAGGCTCAAAATAAGATTTGCACATAAGCAAAAGCAAGATAAGCATAATAGAAACGGCAAGGGGAATAAGAAGATCGAGTACGTCAAGATAACCGTTTGCATAGTAAGTGTGAATTACGTATTCGTCACCAAGATCTGCCTTTATGCTATCAATAACCGAGTTGACCTTTTCGGAATCCATAATATATTCGGTTGTAACCATGTACATAGTATAGCTTTTTGTATTATGGTCTGTTGAGTTGATATCATAATCTACGGATTCAACACCTGAATAAGTTTTAAGCTTTTCGTAAATGGTAACCTTTTCAGTATATGTCAAATTCTCAAACATAACCTGAACTGTATCCTTAAGCTCAACAGCGGGGAATTCCGAGTTGATGATTTCAAGGCCCTTTCTCATTTCCGAATCTTTAGCAAGATATTTGGTTTGATCCTTGTTTACTGTTACACTGCCTATAAGACAAGCGAAGATAAGCGCTATCGCAATGCTTGCTATGAAGAAGAACAGTCTTTTCTCAACCAAAATTTTAGCAAATTTTTTCATGTATGTTCCTCACAATGTGAATGATAATTATTTAATCACAGTATTATACTACAATAAGGGAATTTTTTCAAGTGGAATTATACAATTAAATAAGTATAATTTGTTAATTTTATATAATATTAATATTCATATCCCAAATTAATCAAAAGCACTTGAAAAATTATTAAATAATGGTATAATATATTAGATATAGAATATTAAAGGAGAAATGTTATGCCAGACTATAAATTTCTGAATAATATCAATTCTCCTGCAGACTTAAAATTGTTGCAGGAGGATCAAATTGAACCTCTTGCCAGTGAAATTAGAGACTTCTTGGTAGAGAACGTTACTAAAACAGGAGGACATCTTGCATCCAATCTTGGCGCAGTTGAGCTAAGTCTTGCAATACATAGAGTGTTTGACGTCCCCAATGACCACGTTATATTTGACGTTGGACATCAAAGCTATGTTCATAAGATCCTTACCGGCAGAAAAGATAAATTCAACACCTTAAGACAGGGTGGAGGTATTAGTGGATTTACTAAACGAAGCGAAAGTGAGTATGATTGCTTTGGCGCAGGTCATAGCTCAACCTCAGTTTCAGCAGGTTTAGGCTTTGCAATAGCAGATAAATTGCAGGGCAATGATACATATACTGTCGTTGTTCTTGGCGATGGAGCATTTACCGGTGGTATGGTTCACGAGGCACTCAACAATATCGAAAGAAATCTTCGTCTTGTTATCATCTTGAATGAAAATGAAATGTCGATTTCCAAGAATATCGGATCATTTGCGAAAATCCTCACAAAGCTCCGTCTTAATCCTTCATATGTCAATACTAAAGGATTTTTCAGAACGTTTATTTCACACATTCCGTTGATCGGTAAACCTCTTTTCAAGGGATTAAGAAACCTTAAAAAGAGAATTAAGGATATGTTTTATGGATCTAACTATTTTGAAAATCTTGGTCTTTTCTATATAGGTCCTATTGACGGAAATGATGAAAAACAGCTTGAAAGTGCACTTAAGCTTGCTAAATCCTGTAAGGAAAGCACACTTGTTCACGTTAAAACCGTTAAGGGCAAGGGCTATTCTCCTGCTGAAGAAAATCCTGCCAAGTTCCACGGAATATCTCCCGAAGGATCTATGCGCTCAAATACTAATTTTTCAGAAGAATTTGGCAAACATCTAAATAATATTGCAAATAATGATGAAAAAGTAGTTGCAATAACCGCAGCAATGCTTGACGGAACCGGTCTTTGCGATTTTGCCAATAATCATCCCGACAGAACCTTTGACGTAGGTATCGCAGAAGAACACGCAATTACTTTTGCAGCAGGTCTTGCAGCAAGTGGCATAAAGCCGTATTGTGCAATATATTCTACCTTCTTGCAGCGCACCTATGATAATATCATTCACGA
Source organism: Eubacteriales bacterium (assembly GCA_045643885.1). Classification (GTDB taxonomy): domain Bacteria; phylum Bacillota; class Clostridia; order Oscillospirales; family CAG-272; genus RGIG4608. The sequence continues at coordinate 51,416 of JAZRFY010000026.1, forward strand.
CGTTGCACTTCAAAATATTCCTGTGAAGATTTGCATCGACAGAGCTGGACTTAACGCCTCTGACGGTCCTACTCATCACGGCATATATGACGTGGCAATGCTTTCTCAAGTGCCTAATATGACATTATATTCGGCTTCTACTTATAACACCTTGAGATTGGCTCTTGACACTATGAATTCCATAGGATTACCCTCTGCAGTCAGATATAATAAGGGTGCTGAAAAGCAAATTATCGTTGACGAATTCTATAAAGAAGACGCTAAGAATCTTTCTATTAGAACTAACTATTCCAATCCGGAAGAGCTTGATGCAGTGATTGTTACACATGGCGGAATTGCTGCTGAAGCTATAAAGGCTGCAAGACTTCTTGATTCTAAAATCAAGGTTGGAATCATACTTGTTGAAAGAATTATGCCATATGCAAATCTTGTTGAGGATATCATAAAGGTGATACCCAATAAACCTTCTGTCATCGTTACACTTGAAGAGGAGATAAAAGCAGGTGGATTTGGCATGATGCTTATGGATAAGCTTTCAAAATGCTATATTATGAGCAATAAACATACTGACATAATTGCTGTTGAAGATAGCTTTGCAGATAAATACGGAGAAGATATCTATGCTTCACTTGGTCTTGATGCCAATAGCATCGCACAAAGAATAATTAACTTAAAGGAGAGAACAAAATGAGCTTATATGAATCAGGCGAAATGTACCTTGAAACAATTTTTGTTTTAACCAATGAGGGAAAAAATATAAGAGCAATTGACGTTTGTGAACATATGGGATACTCCAAGCCCAGTGTCAGCCGTGCTCTTGGTATTTTAAAGAAGAGTGGCCATATTCTTGTTGATAAAAACGGGTATCTTACCTTGACTGAGGAAGGTATTAAGGTGGCAAAAAAGATTTACGAAAGACACAAAATTCTTACTGAAGTGCTTATCGAGATTGGTGTTAGCCCTGAGGTTGCAAGTGACGACGCTTGTAAGATAGAGCATCATATAAGTGACGAGTCCTTCGAAGCAATCAAATCAAAATTCCAAAAATAAAAAATAGCGGAGATGCAAGCATCTCCGCTTTATTTATTATACTAAACCGTTTTTGATATCCTCAATGAATTTTGCCATTCTTTCAAGACCTTCCGTTATGTGCTTGATTGAATAAGCGTAGGAAATTCTTGCAAATCCTGTGCCACTAGCTCCAAATGCTTCACCGGGAACGATTGCCACGTGATATCTCTTTAAAAGCTCAGTGCAAAATTCTTCGCCGCTAAGACCGAACTGAGAAATCTTAGGGAAGATATAGAAAGCACCCTTTGGCTCAAAGCTTTCAATGCCCATTTCAAGAAGCTTTTCATATATAAGAGTTCTTCTTCTGTCATATTCTGCGGTCATATAAGCAATGTCACCGTCACCATTTTTAAGTGCAGAAATTGCAGCAAACTGTGACGTTGTTGGGCTTGACATTATTTCATACTGATGAATCTTAAGCATCTGAGAGGTGATTTGCTTGGGAGCACATACCCAGCCAAGACGCCAGCCTGTCATAGCAAATGCCTTTGAAAAGCCGTTCACAACGATGGTGCGTTCCTTCATGCCGTCAATAGAAGCAATTGAGCAATGCTTAGATCCATAGGTCATCTCTGCATATATTTCATCAGAAAGAATTACGATATTTGTATCTCTGACAATATCGGCAATCTCCTCAAGCTCCTCTTTTGTCATTATAGCGCCTGTAGGATTGTTAGGAAAGGGAAGAACAATCATTTTTGTTCTATCCGTAATAAGTGATTTCAATTTGTCGGGATCGATCTTAAATTCGTTTTCAAAATATGTTTCAAGAATAACAGGTGTTGCACCCGCCATCTTTGCAAGAGGCTCATAGCATACGAACGAGGGTGTTGGAATGATAACCTCATCACCGATATCAAGAGTAGCTCTCATTGCAATATCGATAGCCTCAGAGCCACCAACTGTTACGATAATTTCATCCTTGGGATTATATGAAAGACCAAATCTTCTTGTCATATAATTATCTATTTCACGACGAAGCTCTTCAAGACCTGCATTTGCAGTATAGAACGTCTTTCCGGTTTCAAGGCTTTGAATACCGGCTTCGCGAATATGCCAGGGTGTAACGAAATCAGGCTGACCGACAGTAAGTGATATAACGTCCTTCATATCGGGAGATATCATATCGAAATATTTTCTGATTCCCGATTTAGGTATATCAACAATTTTCTTGGGTAATACCTTACTGTAATCAATCATTCGCCAAAGATCTCTCTTTCGTCGGTTTCGGGAGTAGAGCCGTAGATAACGCCCTTATCCTTGTATTTTCTCAAAACAAAGTGAGTTGAAGTTGTCTGAATGTGAGAAATGGGAGAAAGCTTTTCGGCAACGAAAAGAGCAACCTCACGAAGAGTCTTGCCTTCGATAATGATTGCAAAGTCAAAGCCTCCAGAAATAAGATAAAGACTTTCAACCTCGGGATAGTTATAAATCTTTTCAGCAATTCTATCAAAGCCACGCTCAGGCTGAGGAGTGGTCTTAACCTCAATTATTGCAGTAACGTATTCGCGAGAAGTCTTGTCCCAGTCGATAAGTGTTTTATATCCAAGAATAACGCCTTGCTTCTCGTAATCAAGGATCATTTTCTTTATATCGCCAACTTCTTTGTCAAGCATCTTTGAGAGCTGCTCGGGAGTGAGAGTGGCATCATTTTCAAGCAATGTGAGCAATTTGTTTTCCATATCGGTAACTCCTTAAAATAAATACTGATTAATTATATCACATTTTTGATATTTAGTAAATAGTTTTATTATTTTTTCTTGCAACTTTTACTTTTATGTAGTATAATAAATAAAAAAGTAAGGGAGGAACTAAAATGAACGAAAATTATCTTTTGAATAATGAAGCTGCAAAAAAGCTATATTTCGAATATGCCAAGAATCTTCCCACTTTGTATCTCTATTTCAACTGTAAGGTAAGCGAAAAACCATACGATAATATTACCCAAGCATTTATTTGGAATGATTATTATAAGCTTTTTCTTCTAGACAATTCACCCCTAAATATTCTTGAAGCTTCAGATTATACGATTTTCAAGGAATTTTGCAATTTGATACCGAAGTTAGCTATGCATCCTATATATATACTTGCGCATATCGAGCTAAAAGAAAACTTTGATTGTCAGCTTGAAATCAATGGTGACAATTGTGACGCTATATGGTATCATTGCAATGACTATATTAAAAACAATGATTTCTCTGATTTTTATGTTCAAAAGAAGAACAATTGCATTAATATTCCATATTTGGATTTAAACGGTTTGTTGGATAAATGCATTAATGATGAGAATATTACTGATTTGGAAAGCTTTGAAAATGCTGCCATTAAAGTTTTGACATTGTATAATGAAAACGGTTGTAAGAGAGCGCATTTAAATAGAATCGTTGATGATTTTAATAAGCCCAACCCTTACCAGGCAAATTTAATCCTTCAAAGAATCAGAGAAAGAGATAAGACTCTTATTGATTCGGACCTTGCTTTGCTTGAAGCACAAGCGCTTAGAACAATCGGCATCAAAGCAAAAGAAATGGGTTGGAAGTATTTTTCCGATAATGAAAATTGGGGAACCAATGGAGATTTATTTAGCTACCTTGCATACTCTTCAGCTCTGCCGGAGCTAATCGAGATAGTAAGCGGTGATTTTATTGCATCTTCGTTTAATTTTTCAGAATTGATTTCAAAATATGCCCATAGTTATCCAATTGGAGATATGATATTCCATATAGAATCTACATCTCCAACAGCTGCATATGCAAGATACGACTATTATAAACGTATACTTTGCAATCTTTTAGGAGAAGCCATTGAAAACGGCGAATATACCTCCGATGAAAGTACTGTAAAGAAGATTATCGAAGACATTTTATATAATAATTTAAAAGAAGCCATCAAATGATGGCTTCTTTCTTTTTATGCTATAAATTCAAGAATATCTTTTATACATTCTTCGCGGGAAATATCATTAAGAACCTCGTGACGGTTCTTTTCGTAGAGCTTTGTAGTAACGATTGCGCCTTTTTCACGGAGCTTCTTATCTACTACAAGAACACCTTTACCGTAATCACCAACAACGTCATCAGCACCTGATACGAGAAGAATGGGCATTTTCTTTGCAACAGCTTCAAACCATTCATCCTTATTTACAAGGTGCAAAAGATATATAAGGTCGTGCATTGCAGAAACAGTGAAGTTAAAGGTACAGAACTTGTCATTGTGATAAGCATCGCGAACACTTGCATCGTTTGTGAGCCACGCGTGAGGGCCTTCTTCTTTAGGATATTTCGCATTATAACTACCAAAAGCAATCATATCCATAAGAGGGGAGTAGTGCTTAGGACCTCTTATTCCTCTTATAATTCTGGCAAGATATACACCGATAATACTGATAGGCAAGGGACCGCCCGTTCCCATAACGATGAGCTTGTCAGGAGTTACGTATTTTTGAGTAGATCTTCTTACTACAAATGAGCCCATGCTATGTCCCATAAGATAATACGGATAATCACCGTATTCTTCCTTGATTGCATCATAGAATACCTTAACGTCTTGACAAATGATATCCTCACCGCCCTTATCGGCAAAATGGCCAAGCTCACTGTCGTTAGTTGCAGTATGTCCGTGACCGATATGATCGTATGCGAATGTGATATAGCCTGCTGCAGCCATAATTCTCATAAAGGAATCATATCTTGCGATATGCTCAGTTTTTCCGTGTACAACGTGGAAATAACCCTTTATTTCTCCGTGAGGAAGATATACCTTTCCAACAAGCCAGGTAGTCTTGTTAGAGGATAATACTTTCTTATCTAAAATTGAATATTCCATAAATTACTCCTAAAATGATCTGCAAGCATTGATTGCATCTTCCCATCCCTTAAGAAGAGTGTTTCGTTTTTCATTCTCAATAGAAGGGATAAACGAATCCTTAGCCTTTACCAAGGTTTTAAGCTCGTCTCTGTCCTTATAGAAACCAACTGCAAGACCTGCAAGGAAAGCAGCTCCTTGGGCAGTTGCTTCAGTCGAAGAGGGACGGATAACCTCAACCTCAGATATGTCGCTTTGAAATTGCATAAGGAAATTGTTAGAAGAAGCACCACCGTCAACCTTAAGTGTTTTGATGCAGCTATTAGTGTCTGCATTCATTGCTCTGATGAGGTCGTTTGATTGATATGCGATAGATTCAAGAGCGGCTCTTACTATGTGATAAACGTTAGCGCCTCTTGTAAGGCCGGTAATAGTGCCTCTGGCATGCATATCCCAATAGGGAGCACCAAGACCTGCAAAAGCAGGAACAACGTAAACGCCTGCACTGTCTTCAACCATTTTAGCAAATGCTTCGGATTCCTTTGATTCCTTGATAACCTTCAATTCATCTCTGAGCCAATGGATTACTGCACCACCTATAAATACTGATCCCTCAAGAGCATATTCGGTTTTTCTGCCTTGCTCAGTTGCTGCAACAGTTGTAATAAGACCGTTTTTAGAGCTAATGATTTGATTTCCTGTGTGAGCAAGTAGGAAGCATCCCGTGCCGTATGTATTTTTTGCTTGGCCTTCTTCAAAACAGCATTGACCAAAGAGAGCTGCTTGCTGGTCACCTGCGATTCCACATATCGGAATTGAAGCTCCCATGATATCAACATGACCATATATCTCACTGCTTGAACGAATCTTGGGCAAAATAGAGGATGGAATATCAAGTATCTTTAAAAGCTTTTCATCCCACTCGCCCTTTTCAATATTATAAAGCATCGTTCTTGATGCATTTGTTGCGTCAGTTACGTGAATTCTGCCTTCAGTAAGCTTCCATATGAGCCAGGTGTCAACGGTTCCAAAAAGGATTTCTCCTCGTTCAGCCATCTCTCGTGCACCTTCAACGTGGTCAAGTATCCATTTTATCTTTGTGCCACTGAAGTAAGCATCTATTCTAAGTCCTGTTACTTCTTGAATATACTCTGAATAACCTTCTTTGATCAATTGATCGCATATGTCTGCAGTTCTGCGGCATTGCCATACGATGGCATTATAAATGGGCTTTCCCGTAATCTTATTCCAAAGAATTGTCGTTTCGCGCTGATTGGTGATACCTATTCCTGCGATTTCTTCGGCTGAAATGCCACTTTTTGCAATACATTGAGTCAAAGTTGCATACTGATTGGCATATATCTCCATTGGGTCTTGCTCCACCCAACCGGGTTGAGGATAGTATTGTGTAAATTCGTGCTGAGACGATGAAACAATCTTGCAATCGTGGTCGAAGAGTATGCTTCGAGCACTTGTTGTACCTTCATCCAAAGCCAAAATATACTTTTTCATATAGCCTCCATACTGCCAAATCGCGGCAAAAATAATATACACATCAATTCTATCACAATTTATTTGATAATTCAATACTTTTTGTAATAATTTGAGCGCCATTTACATAGGAATTACTAAAAGGAAGTGGACAAGCGATGAATTTTGATAAAATAAATTTTATTCCTTTAAGATTAAAAGATGAAATTACAAAAAATGTATACGAAAAAGGAATTCTTGAAGAAATCAGAATACGAAAAAACAGAAATGCTTACATAATTGTTTCAGGCAAAAACATAGTATTAAACATAATTATTCACGATGAGGAGATGCTTGAAATAATTCAAAAAATCACAAGAAACTCCTTGTATGCCTATCGAGATACAATCGTCAACGGTTACATAAGCTTTGAATACGGAATTCGCATCGGTGTAATAGGATCAGCCAACGTTGAAAACAATTCGATTATCGGCATATCAGATATAAACGAGCTTGCTATAAGAATACCCAATAATATTTCAGTTAACGTAGACGATTTGCTTGATCTTGTTCGAGCAAATTCCGTATTGATATATTCACCGCCAGGAGAGGGGAAAACTACTCTTTTGCGTGCACTTATAAGAGAGCTATCAGTTGGACACCTCGGGAAGCGTTTGGGTGTTATAGACACCCGAGATGAGCTTATTTGCGACTTTGATAATAAAGAAGCTCTTGTGAGTGTTCTAAGTAAATATCCAAGAGAAAACGGCATAGAAATCGCCATAAGAACGATGAATCCACAAATAATCATGTGCGATGAAATTGGTGATGCAAAGGACTCAAGAGCTTTTCTTGAAGCTCAAGGAATAGGAGTTCCCATAATCGCGACCTGTCACGGCTCTTCAATTAAAGAAATACTTTCTCACACCGGAATACGCAATCTTCACGTAAACTCAATTTTTGATTATTATATTGGAATCAAGAGAGGGAATAACATGGATTTTATTTATACCGTACATTCTTGGAGAGATGCCAATGATTGTTTATAAAGCTCTTGGTGCTATAGGAATAATATTCTCAGGCTTCTGGTTTTACGTTGTATGTGAAGGCTTTCAAAAGAAAAAATCATCGCAATTGGATGGCTTTATTGAATTGTTAGCATATATTAGAAATCAGATAAAATGCTATATGATGCCGATTGATTCTATATTTAAAGGTTGCTCAAAATCTATTCTCTTAAAATGTGGATATTTCAGCAATAGTATACCCAAAAATCTCGAGGAATTGTTAAGCAATTCAGTTCTCTATATTGACAATGAATCAGAGCTCCATCTGAATAATTTGGCAAGGGGCTTTGGAACAGTATATTTCAACGAGCAAATCAAGCTTTGTGACGATTGCCTCAATGAGCTTAATAAGATCCGTGAGAAAAATACAGTAAAAAGAAAAAATGACAGAAAAGTATCACTTGCAATATGCATATCGATGTCACTTTCATTGATACTCATATTGATTTAGTTTAGGAGGTTTAATGGGAATCGATATTATATTAAAGGTTGCCGGTATTGGAATCATAGTTTCAATATTGGCACAAATTCTGAACAAATCAGGACGGGACGAGCAGGGGCTTATGCTGATAATATCGGGTATAATAGTCGTGTTTTTAGTAATAGTAGGAGAGCTTGGAAACTTGTTTGAAAGTATAAAGGATGTGTTTGAGCTTTGAGCGATACGTTTAAAATCTGTGCTATAGGAATTTTTTGCGCTATAGCTTGTGTAGTTATAAAGAGCTGTCAATCAGGTTTTGTCATTCCTACAAGGCTTGTTGGTATGATAATTCTATACTCATTTCTTGCAGTTTTGATTTCTCCCATAATCACTTATATAAGCGGCCTTATGGGTATGGCAATATCTATATCTCACATAGAATTAATGGTAAAAGCGATAAGTCTTGCGTATATAACTCAAATAACGTGCGATATATGTAAAGAATGTGGAGAAAATACTCTGGCATCGGGAATAGATACAATCGGCAAAATTGAGATACTTGTTTTAGCACTTCCTCTTGTGGATGAGATCATCAAAATGTCGGAGGAGCTTGCCTCATGGTAAAGAAATTGCTCATAATCATACTACTTGTCTTATCAATTTTACCGTTTTTCAGTGTCCAAGCATATGCAAATGAAACTGATGTTCCGGACGAATACGTAGACTTTATGAATGAATTGCCAAATGATATCAAGGAGCTTTTACCTGAGGGCTTGTTTTCGAGCAACTCGAACGAGATGCTAGATGCAGCTGAAGAAATTTCAGGATGGGACTTCATATTTGACGTTCTGATAAATTTAGTAGGCATAAATTGGCGCGATATATTAAAGCACACGGCTGTAATTTGCTCCGTGCTTGTTATTTCTTCGGTCATAAGGTCATTGAAGGACTCGGTTTCAAACGCGGCTACAGTTAAAATTATCGAGCTTATAAGCTCAGTAATATTGGTCACAATCTTAATTGAGCAATCAAGAGAGCCTCTGACAAAAACCATGCAGCTATTAGAAAATATAAAGATCTTCGTGAATACCATGTCACCACTTGTTTGCTCAATGTATGCAATGGGGGGCAACGTAAGCTCTGCTCTTGTTTCTAATTATGGATTGATAGTTTTCCTTTCTATATTTGAAAATGTGTGTATATTGGCACTTGAAACAATTCTTGGCATATGCCTGGCATTAACGCTTGCGTCATCATTCGTAGAAGATGGCAATCTTTTGTCTATCAGCTCAGCATTAAAAAAGACTTTTACTTTTATCATTGGATTTCTGATGCTTGTTTTTACTACAGTTATATCCACCCAAGGCATCTTAGCTTCACGGGCAGAGAGCTTAATCACAAAGACTACTAAAATGTTAGTTAGCCAATTGATTCCCGTGGTAGGCTCTACTGTAGGTGAAACTTTGAAAACGGCAGGCGCAAGCGTTGAGTATCTAAGGACGAGCATAGGTGTTGTGCTTATTGTTGCTTTTGTTATTCTTATTCTGCCAACGTTTTTGAACGTATTTTTGCATCGACTGGCCTTGATTATTTCAAACGGAATTGCAGGACTTTTGGGATGTAGAAAGGAGGGAGGAGTTTTAAGCGAGATTTCGAGTATATACGGATATGCTATAGCAATTATTTCAATATGTGCTATTGCCTTACTGTTCCTCTTGACCATATTTGCAAAATCTTCGTCTCCTCTTACTTAAATGAACAAATATTTACTGACAATCATCATCACGTCAATTTCAATTGGACTGTGCAATATAATTATTCCAAAGCAAAGCGGACTCGATAAAAGTGTAAAATTTATCGGAATGCTTATCATTCTCGCAACCGTTTTGTCACCCATCATCGATGGAATAAAAAACATTAATGACGAAACCGTTGATTTGGTCAAGGACAAACTGTCTTTTGATGCCGAGAAAGAAAAGGATAAATATGAATTCATCTTAGAAGATTATTTGTCTGATTATTCCTATGATTTAGTGAATGATTATATTAAAAATGAGCTGAATATTAAATTCGATATCGCATCCGAAGAGTGCGAAGTGAATTTGTCTATAGTCAACGAAGGAGAAAATAAAAAGATTTCTCATGTTCAGGTTCTTTTGTCCGGCGCAGCAATTTTCAAGAATCCGTATGATATTGAGCAATACGTAAGCAGCATGCTTGGAGCAGAATGCTCGGTATATATAAAAAACAGGAGGTGAGTAAATGAAAGGGAAACAACAAGAAAAAGAAACCTTGCTATCATATCTAACAAAGCAAAAAAGCACACTCATCATCATTATGGTTGCGGTTTTGGCATTTTTACTGCTTATTATTCCAAGTGGCACTTCAAATAATACAACGAAAAATGATATTGATCGCATCGACGAGTATGAAAAGAAAATGGAAGCAAAGATTGCAGATCTTTGCTCGGGTGTAAAAGGTGTATCATCAATAACTGTAAGCGTTTATTTTGACAGTGGATTTGAAACTGTCTACGCCTATAATGAAGAGAGCAGAGCAACATCGAACGGAATCAATTCCGAAAAGAAATACGTTACAATCGGTTCAGGCAATGATGAAAGTATGGTTTGCCTGTTCGAAAGAATGCCCCATATAAGCGGAGTAGCCGTAGTTTGCAAAGGAGGAGGGAATTCCATGATTGCAAGCGAAATAATCAATCTTATTTCATCAGCCTTTGACGTTCCAAAAAACAAAATATACGTGGCAGAAGGAAAAAACTAATCAGTATATGTTCTAAAACCCCAAACAGTGAATAAAATATAGTGTACTACAAACAAACGGAGGTTATTTTTATGAATACAGAAGAAAAGTACGAATTGATAGAAGTTGAGGAAGTAAAGTTCTTTGATAAAGTCAAAGAATTCTTTGGAAAAATCGGGAGAAGAAATCTCATAATTATTGGCTCAGTGTTGCTTGTTGCAGTAGCAGTTTGTCTTAACTGGGTATTATTTGCACAGCCAGATGATGAAGGATTCGATTATAATCAAGCAGGCACCGAGCTTGAAGAAAACGAAACCAGTGAAGTTCTTGCATACTTTGCTTCAACCCAGGTGAGCAGAGATAGAGCGAGAGATGAAGCACTTGCAGTTCTCCAGAATGTCGTTGATTCTACAGACACAGATAGCGCTGAAAAGACTCAGGCACTCGAGGATATAGCAACTATGGCAGCTAATATTGAAGCTGAAGCTAATATCGAAGCCATGGTTATGGCAAAGGGATTTGAGCAATGTGTTGCAATAATCAATGACGGTATGTGCACGGTTGTTGTTATGAGTGAAGGTCTTCTTCCTAACGAGATGGCTCAAATTAACGAAATCGTATACGAACAAACAGGTATTAAACCGGTTAACGTTAAATACATAGAAAAGAAATAATGATAAGCACCGACGTTTGTCGGTGCTTAAATCTTTATAGGAGGGAATTATGGATATAATCAGCACGGCAGATTTAAGAAAAAAAGAGATAATAAATCTTTGTGACGGAGCCAGACTTGGTTGTGCAACTGATTTTGAGTTTGATAGATGCTCTTCGGTAATTACAGGGCTGATACTCAAAAAAGAAAACGGATTTTTCGGACTTTGTGAATCCGAAAGAGTTATAATTCCGTGGTGTAGGGTAGAGTGCATCGGAGATGATACAATACTTGTGAGATTTCAATCCGATGAGCTTGCTTCTTTATGCAAGAAAAGAAGGAAAAGCTTCTTTAACCTATACTGAATTGTAAACAAATTGTAAACTTTGATTTTGCCTCTTGAAAATATATATATGTATATGTTATAATCGTTTGTAATTGTGCGAAAATCATGCACAATGATAAAAAATACACACACAGAGGCATAAAACAATGCCGGTGTTGCTGGGTTTTATCTCGGTAATTGCGATTGTCGGCTATCTGTGGTGGAAAAAAACCGAAGGAGGACATGAAACATGTCAATTATTTCAATTAAGCAGCTTCTCGAAGCTGGCGTCCATTTTGGACATCACACAAGAAGATGGAACCCCAAGATGAGTGAGTACATCTTCACAGAAAGAAACGGTATCTACATCATCGACCTTCAGAAGACAGTTAAGAAGTTTGAAGAAGCTTACATGTTCGTACGTGATATCGCTGCAGAGGGTGGCAACATTCTTTTCGTTGGTACAAAGAAGCAGGCAACTGATGCTATCAAGGAAGAAGCAACACGTTGCGGTATGTACTATGTAAACGTTCGTTGGCCCGGTGGTATGCTTACAAACCACAAGACAATTAAGAAGTCTATCGCTCGTCTTAACGCTCTTACAAAGATGCAGGAAGACGGCACATTTGATCTTCCTCCTAAGAAGGAAGTTGCTACAAAGCAGAAGGAAATCTTCGACCTTGAAAAGAGCTACGGTGGTATCAAGAATATGGATACACTTCCCGCAGCAATCTTCATTGTAGACCCCAAGAAGGAAAGAAATGCAGTTCTCGAAGCAAAGAAGCTCGGTATTCCCGTTGTTGCTATCGTTGACACAAACTGTGATCCTGATGATGCTGACTACGTAATTCCCGGTAACGATGACGCTATCCGCGCTATCAAGCTCATCTCTTCCGTAATCGCTGACGCTGTTATCGAAGGTAAGCAGGGTGAACAGACTGTTGAAGTAGCTGCAGAGGCTACAGAAGTAGTTGCAGAATAATTTTAATCTTATAAATTAAGTGAGGGTAAAATAATGGCTAATATTACAGCAAAAGACGTTGCGGCTTTGCGCGCAAAAACAGGACTTGGTATGATGGACTGCAAGAAGGCTCTTGTTGTGGCTGACGGCGACATCGAAAAGGCAGTTAAGCTTCTTCGTGAAAAGGGTCTTGCAACTGCTGCAAAGAAGGAAAGCAGAATCGCTGCTGAAGGTATCGTTGATATTATGACAATCGGCAACGTATCCGCTATGATCGAAGTTAACTCTGAAACAGACTTCGTTGCAAAGAACGACACATTCAAGGAATTCGTTAAGGGCCTTCTCAGAACAGTTATCAACTGCAAGCCCGTTGACCTTGAAGCTCTTCTTAACACAAAGTTCGACGGTACAGAAACACTCGTTAAGGATTCTCTTGTTGAAAAGATCGCTATGATCGGTGAAAAGCTTGACATCCGTCGTTTCGTAATCGTTGAGGGTACAACAAGCACATATATCCACGGTCTTGGTTCTATCGGCGTTATCGTATCTTTCGAAGCTGATGAAGCAGCTGTAAATCACCCTGGTTTTGCTGAGTTCTCAAAGAACATCGCTCTTCAGGTTGGTGCATATCCCGTTGCATATCTTAACAAGGAGTCCGTTCCTGCTTCTGTAATTGAAGAGGAAAAGAACATCCTTATGGCACAGATCGCAAACGATCCTGCTAACTCCAAGAAGCCCGCTCAGATCATCGAAAAGATGGTTGTTGGACGTATTGGTAAGTTCTACGATAACAACTGCTTGCTCGAGCAGGCTTACGTTAAGGAAGATTCCCTTAAGGTTTGCCAGTATGTAGCTCAGTCCGCTAAGGAATTCGGTGGCAACATCGCAGTTACAGGCTACTGCCGTTTCGAAAAGGGCGAAGGCATTCAGAAGAAGGAAGAAAACTTCGCTGAAGAAATCGCAAAGCTTACAAATAAGTAATTTGTAAAAATAAAATTAGTTGCCTGGATTTAATTCAGGCAACTTTTTTTGTTATAATGGAGGATTTATGAATATAAGATCGTCTACAATTAAAACTGAAAGACTCACTCTTCACGGACTCAATGTCTCAGATGCAGAAAATATGATAGATATCCTTACAAATGAAGAGGTAGCATTAACATATATGCTTCCTAAATTCACATGTAGGGAAGAAGCATATAAGCTTTTTGAAAGAATAATGAATCTCTCAAATTCTGAAGACAAATTCGTATATGGCATATATCTTAATGAAAGAATCATTGGTTTTACTAATGAGGTAGAAAAAAACGATGAATTTATTGAGCTTGGATATGTAATCGATCCTGAATTCAAGGGGAACGGATATGCAACCGAGGCACTTAAAGCATCTATAAAAGAGCTTTTTTCCATGGGATATCCTTCAGTAAAGACAGGTGCTTTTGAGAAAAATGTAGCAAGTATGCGTGTGATGGAAAAGTGTGGCATGACAAGATGCGATTTTACTGAAACCGTAGAATATAACGGAAAACAAATTAATTGCATTATTTATATGATAAAGAAAGCATCCGAATGAAATCTTCGGATGCCTTTTTGTTATTAAGATTTAAAAGCCTTTTCATATGCAGCCTTTGCGCCCATCATAACGTTTGCAAGACCGCCTGCGTTCTCACTTTGTTGTCCAACGAAGAAGAGATTCTTAACGGGTGTTATATGAGTTGGATTTTGTTGATTCCAAATAGGAACAACACCTCCAAAAGAGCATTTCTTCATATGAGTATACTCTCTATATTCAATTGCAGTCATAATCTTCATAGTTGTTATATGCTTTGAAAGATCAGGAATTTGCTTTTCTGCAAGAGAAATAAGAGTTTTAGCATATTCTTCTTTTTTGTCCTCCCATGATGCATCTTTAAGCGTGTCGGGAGCAACTGTATAAATTGTAAGACAATGCTTTCCTTCGGGAGCAAATTCAGGCGCATGGTGCGAGGGAACGAAAAGGAGATATCCATCATAGCCCTCATGGTAAATACCTGTTCTGAGCTTTACTGTTGCTTCGTGAAGATCATACATTCCATAGCAATAAGAAAGAGCAGAGCGCATATACTTCATGGGATCGATATCAACACCGAGATGAAGCATAAACACTGCCTCCATAGGTCTGAAGGTGTTGAGAATATTTAGATAATTCTCATCAAGATGCTCGGCACCAACTGTGTCAAAGAAGAAATCCTTGCCACCACCGCAACCTACTACCATATCGCTTTCGATTACGTCACCGTTTTGGAGTCTTATGCCCTTAACGGTCTTATCTTCTACCAATACCTTCTCAACGATAGTTCCGTAGTTAATTTTGCCACCGTGTGAGATGATATAATCAGCCAAAGCCTCGGGGATCTTTTGGCATCCGCCCTTTATATAGCAATAGCCCGGATAATACTTTTTGCCATTCTTATAAAGAGGAATTCTCTTATCAAAAGCAGTTTCAAAGTTAGTAAATACAACTGCAAGACCTTGAGCTTCAGAAGGATCTGCACAGAAATCAGCAAGGATTCCGGTGTAAAGCGTTCTGATTTTCTCACTCTTGAAAAAGTGTTTTGTGAGCTCATCTGCATTCATATTTACGTATTTTTTGATTTTCAAAAAAGCAAGAGCAAGCTTAATCTTGTTAAAAGCCGTTTGGGGAAGAGTGGTAAGATATCTAAGATACATTACGTCATCATAAAACTTATAGTATCTATCAATATTGGCAGCTTCTTCAGGGAAAAGCTCCTTCAATTTTTCTCTACGCCAATACGGGCCTTTATATTCACTTGGAGTTACCATTCCATAGTCGGGCATTATGATATCTCTATCAGCTCGCATTGTTTCAAGGGTGATTCCAAGCTCTTTTAAAAACTCATATATGGGCTCTTCTTCAAGCATGTCACCGATAAGCAAAGGACCTTGCTCAAATTTATAGCCCTCATGCTCGCAAAGTGCTACAACACCACCAGGAGCATGATTTTTATCATATATAATTACTTCGTGGCCATCTTTGGCTGCCATTGCACCGAACGTGAGACCACCAAGACCTGCGCCAATAATTGTTATTTTCATTTGGATTCTTTTCTTCTTTCTTCAAGCTGTTTAAGAACCTCTGCATGAGATTCTCTTGTGATGGGATATTTGAGAAGCAAGGGAACACAAATAAGCAAGAAAATTGCGGGAAGAAGAGCAAACATAACACGAATTGCCCACAAAGCGCTCTCAGGCTGAACAACTACTTCGCCCTCGGGAAGTGTTGTGGGGTCAACGTACTTGCCAAGCTCAAGCGCCCAGCCACACATAGCAGTAGCGAGCGCACCTGTAACCTTAGTAGCAGTTGCTTGCATTCCGTAGTAAACACCCTCTCTTCTTTCGCCAGTCATAAGCTCATCATACTCGATAACGTCGGGAATCATAGAGTGAGGACATACCCACTGAGCTGAGAATCCCATACCTGCTATAGCTGCAAGAAGGAAAATAATGTTGGAAGGTCCTTGAGGTACAAAGAATACGCAAATAAGAGCAGCAGATGCTATTGTAAGACCAAGAGCATATGTTTTAGCTTTACCTATCTTGTTAGAAATGATACCACAGGGAACAAGGAATATAGCAAGTACACCAAGCATAGAAAGCATGATGAAGAGTGATGAAGAATTCATATCAAGCTGATAGTCAATGTAGTACTGAAGCATAGCAGTAACGGTTGTAAAGCTAATGCTCATAATCATAGTAACTACAAGATAACTAATAAACGGCTTGTTTTTGAATGTTGTAAGAATAGATTTGATAGGGGGCATCTGAGGAGGCTTTTCTTCAACTGCGGGCTTGTACTTGAGGAACAAACCGGGAATAAGTATTGAAATGCCTGCAAGAATACCGTAAATAAGGCTTACGATGCTCCAACCCTCGTGTTCAGTTACGTCAAAGGAGCTGCTCACAATGCCGGCAAGCATTGACGTAAGACCTGCACCTGCGAGATAACCAATGATACTGAATACCATTCTGTATGTAGTTAAAGATGTTCTCTCATTATAGTCACCAGTAATTTCAGCCGTCATTGCTGAATAAGCAGTAGCAATGAGCGTATGGAAGGTGTCAAAGAGAATAAAAGTACCGATAATAATGAAGAAATATGCGAGATCAGAAAGACCTTGAGGGATAGAAAATACTAACCAGAAGGAAATTGCGAAGGGAACTGCACCGAAAATAAGATACGGACGACGCTTGCCCCATCTTGATTTAGTTTTATCTTCAAGATAACCAAACAAAACGTCATTAATCAAGTCCCAAGTTATTTTACCAACAAGCATCGCAGTGCCTGCCAACGCAGCATTAACGCCAACTACGTCAGTGTAGTAATAGAGCATTGAAAACTGAAGCATTGCAGTAACTACTGCCATACCAAAGTCACCAACGCCGTATTTTAACTTAGTCCATACTGTCAATTTTTTACTAGACATACAATTGTCTCCTTTGAAAGAATTTGTTTACTATAGTAAACAATTAATTATAACATATAAAATGATGACTTGTCAACAAATTTATTATGGTGAGATTGCACAAAAAAGCAAAGGTTCATAAAAACTAATTAAAAATATTTTTAAATACCTCTTGACAAAAACCGCATAATCCATTATAATCTATTTAAAGAATATTTTAAATAGGAGGGAATATGGCTGAATATAATATATTCAAGGTTCTTGCCGATGAGCAGAGAAGAGACATACTGGTAATGCTCAAGAGTGGAAGATTGAGTGCCGGTGAAATTGCAGAAGCTCTGAATATAACTCCGGCAGCACTTTCATATCACTTAAAGCAGCTTAAAAGCGCTGATCTTGTGATGGAATATAAGCACAAGAATTTTATTTACTATGAAATCAATGCTACTGTATTTGAAGAATTGATTTTGTGGATTAAACAATTTGGAGGTAACAATAAATGAAAACTTTAAAATGGATTTTATGTATATTGACTGTTCTCTCAACTGTACTTATGCTATTTATATTGCCCGATACGGTACCCGTGCATTTTGACATCAATGGGGAGCCTGACAGACTTGGTTCAAAATATGAATTATTACTTATGCCGGTAGTTTTAATTGCCTGTGCATTAACAATTGAACCTTTAAAAAATTCATATTGCAAAAAGGCAGAGAATACTGAGGATGAAAAAGAAAAGGCAGAGCATCTCTCCAATGCCAAGGTACTCAATATAACCGGTACTATAACAATGTTATTGTTCTTTGCTATGAATTTTCTTATCTTGTATAATGTCTACTGTCATACAAATGATAATGTTTTACCTGAATTCGATATAATGAGTGGTGTAGGAGTGATAATGGGTATCACAATTGCCTTGCTCGGAAATTATATGCCCAAAACAAGAAAGAATTCAAACATCGGCTTCAGACTTTCATGGACTATGTATAATGACGTTACCTGGAAAAAGTCTAATCGATTTGCAAGCTATCTTTTAATAGTAGCCGGTATAATTATGACTATTTTCTCCTTTGTACCCGATTGGGGTATGATCGTCGGAATGGTTGCATTCTTTATTGCTCTGACTATTTCAATTGTATATGCTTACATTGTTTATTCTAAGGAAGTCAATAAAGAGGTAGATAGAAAATGATAAAGAATAATCTAAAATATCTAATCTTTCTTGGTATTTGAGGTCTGGTTGGTGGATATTTCACAACTATTTATCTGGTCCAGATCTTGCCCACAGACTCCTTCAAGAGATTTCCATGGAAGTCCCTTTTATCGAACTCGTCTATAAATGCTAAGACTATTTTCAATGAGTCTTATCTGTTATTCGGAAGATTTTATAGAAAGTATGGCATCCAATATGCAATGATTACACATGCA
Organism: Eubacteriales bacterium; assembly: GCA_045643885.1. Taxonomy (GTDB): domain Bacteria; phylum Bacillota; class Clostridia; order Oscillospirales; family CAG-272; genus RGIG4608. Next base: position 69,838 of record JAZRFY010000026.1, read on the forward strand.
GGCGTCCATATCGTTTGCAAGCTTGTTTGGTTATTGTTTGTATAAATAAAAATCCCTCGCATTTGCAAGGGATTTCTTTATTGGCTTGAGATACTACTTGCTATACTGATAAAAACGGAGTAAGGACTTATGTATGCACAAGCAAATTATAATGTTAATAAAAATAGCCCTGCAAATCTCTTTGCAGGGCATTTTAAATTATTCTTTATTAAGAATTATTTGCTCTTAATAGCAGCCTGAGCAGCAGCAAGACGAGCGATCGGCACACGGAAAGGTGAGCAAGATACGTAGTCAAGACCGATGCTATGGCAGAATTCAACGGATGTGGGGTCACCACCGTGCTCACCACAAATACCTACGTGGAGGTTCTTGTTAGCGGGTCTACCGAGTGTAACTGCCATGTTCATAAGCTTACCAACACCTGTCTGGTCAAGCTTTGCGAAGGGATCGTTCTCGAAGATCTTTGTATCGTAGTAAGCATTAAGGAACTTACCAGCGTCGTCACGAGAGAAGCCGTATGTCATCTGTGTAAGGTCGTTTGTACCAAAGCAGAAGAAATCGGCATTCTGAGCGATCTCATCAGCTGTGAGACAAGCTCTGGGAATTTCAATCATTGTACCAACCTCGTAGTGAAGCTCAACACCTGCAGCAGCGATTTCAGCATCAGCAGTAGCTACAACTACGTTCTTAACGAACTTAAGCTCCTTAACGTCGCCTACAAGAGGAATCATGATTTCAGGACGAACATTCCATTCGGGATGGTTCTTCTGAACGTTGATAGCAGCACGGATAACAGCTGCTGTCTGCATCTTAGCGATTTCAGGATATGTTACGGAAAGACGGCATCCACGGTGACCCATCATGGGGTTGAACTCGTGGAGAGAAGAGATGATAGCCTTGATTTCTTCAACAGTCTTACCCTGGTTGTTAGCGAGAAGAGCGATATCTTCTTCAGTTGTGGGAACGAACTCGTGAAGCGGGGGGTCAAGGAATCTGATGCAAACGGGGTTACCTTCAAGAGCTACGTAGAGCTGCTCGAAGTCAGCCTGCTGGTAGGGAAGAATCTTTGCAAGAGCAACTTCTCTTTCTTCAGCAGTGTTAGAGCAAATCATCTCACGGAAAGCAGCAATTCTGTCTGCTTCGAAGAACATGTGCTCTGTACGGCAAAGACCGATACCTTCTGCGCCAAGCTCACGAGCCTTTCTAGCGTCTGTAGGTGTATCAGCATTTGTTCTTACCTTAAGTGTACGGAACTCGTCAGCCCAACCCATGATTGTGCCAAAGTTACCGGAAATTTCAGCGTCAACAGTAGGAATGATACCGTCGTAGAT
>JAZRFY010000027.1:0-88264 GCA_045643885.1 Eubacteriales bacterium
ATCCCGGTATGACAGGTGGATCTTACTGTATGATATGCGATGAGGTTATCATCGAAGCAACAGTTGTAAATCCTCTTGGCCACTCTATGGTTGAACAGCCCGGTAAGGAACCCACTTGCGCAGAAGAAGGCTACACAGCATACAACAAGTGCGAGGTTTGTGGCGAAATCGAAGGCAAGGAAACACTTGATAAGGTAGATCACACAATGGAAGACGTTGAAGGCAAGCCTGCATCTTGCACAGAAGACGGCTACACAGCACACAAGGCATGCACAGTATGTGGTGTTGAAGAGGGCAAGGAAGTAGTTCCTGCCGGTCATACAGCAGGTGCTGAAGCAACTTGCACAACTGCCAAGACATGTACAGCATGTGGTGAAGAGCTTGCAGCAAAGCTTGGTCACATCGATGAAAACGGTGACGTTGAATGTGACAGAGAAGGATGCACGTCTAAGGTAGCTCCTGCTGCAAATACAGTTCTTTCTGCATATACAGCTAACAATCTTGGTTCTAAGCTTTCTGTAGATGCTTATTACTATGTTGTTGGCACTATCGTAGAGGTTCTTGATCAGAAGAATGGTATTTTCCTTGTTGATGACGGCACAGGCGAAACATTCTACTTTAGATTGCCCAAGAACGCAGACGGCGTTTCTCATGCATCTTGGGAAGTTAAGCTTACTCTTGGCGATAAGGTTCAGATTTACGGCAAGATTAATAAATACTCTACATCAACTGCTCCTAACGGTCAGTATTGGCCTGCAATGCAGAGCCCTGTAGTAACACTTCTTGAGCAGCATCCTCACGATTTCACAATTTCTCCTGCAGATTGTACCAATCCCGCTTACTGTACTTGTGGACAGAGCTATGGTGAACCCCGTGGATGTGTAGATACAGACGGTGATTCTTTATGTGATGACTGCGGAAAGAATACAAATTACAAGTATGAGTACGTAGAGATCCGTACAGATAACGAAAGCGGTGTTCGTGATGATGTAGCCGGTACATACACTTGGAGTAGCAAGAACTTTGACGTTCAGGTAGTAAAGGGAACTTCTACTCAGCTTTACTCAACTTCAAAGGATCATATGAGAGTTTACAAGGGCAATGACTTTGTTCTTGTTAACAAAAATGGTTTAGCAGTTAAGACCATTATCGTTTACCTCACAAATGCAACTCAGGTTGGTAATTTTGAAAAGCTCCTTACAGGATATACATATACCAAGGACGAAGAAAAATTCACAATTACAATCACAGTTGATTCTCTTGAAACTCTTACTATAACTAATACAGCTTCTACAACTCAAATCAAGGGCGTAGAATTCGGTTATGAAAAGCCTGCATCCGAAGAACCTGTTACTGTAGTTATGGATAACACAATTACAGATACTCAAACTAGCTATTTTACCGGTGCCAATGATGCAGAACTTGTTGGTTTGGATTCCACAATTTTCTCAGTAGTAGCAGATAAGGGCTCATACAGTGGCTATGCTACATTGTACTATAAGAGCAGTCTTGCAGCTCCCAGCCAAATAAGACTTTTTAACCATTCATCTGCAAACGGCAACTCTATTAAAGTTTCTGTGGCAGAGGGCTATGAAATTGTTTCTATCAAGATTACATTTGCTATTACAGGTCGCGCTAACGGTTATGTTATTACAGACGCTGATGGCAACGAAATTGCTAATGTAGCAACTGATGCAACAATTGAGAACGTTGATGTGGAATATGACGTAAATAGTGAATCTTTCACACTTAAAAACGTTCATACAGGCAACTCAAAGCAGATTTGGATTGACTCTATCGAAATCACATATAATAAAAAATAATACTTATAAATTAGCACGCGTCTTTTGGCGCGTGCTTTTTTATTTGTGAATACTCATAAAAAACAAGGTCAATAATAAGTTACCAAGCTTGAAAGGAGTTTTATTATGACCAATAAGGAATTGCTTTACATTGAAGACGCACTCGGACACGAAAAATATTTCAAAACAAAATGTCAGGAGTGTTCAAATCAGTTGAATGACGGTGAGCTTAAAAATTTTGTTACCGATCTTACGCGTCATCATGCCGATATTTTTAACGGCTTTTATCACTTGCTTTAAGGGGGAAGAAAAATGAACGAAAATATGAATGACAGAAACGTGATGGAGGATCTTCTCCTTCTCGAAAAGGGCGCGTGCGACCTCTATATGCACGGAGCAATCGAGGCAAGTGACCAAAGAGTTTTTTCATCCTTTGAGTCGGCATTGCATCAGTCCCTTCAGCTTCAAAATCAGATTTATACCAAGATGAAGGAAAAGGGATGGTACGCACCCGAAATGGCAGCTCAGGACAAGGTCAAGCAGCTCAAGCAAAAATTCTCTGCAAACTAAAAATACCCCCACCGTCACGGTGGGGGTATCGTCTTATATTATAGTTGTTTGATTTGCATCAACCTTGCCGTTTGCTCGATAAGGAATTCCAAGATGCTCATATGCCAAGGGCGTTACACAACGTCCCTTAGGAGTGCGTGAGAGGAATCCAATCTGGAGCAAATATGGCTCGCAAACGTCCTCAATGGTGATTGCCTCTTCACCGATGGTTGCCGCGATGGTATCAAGACCAACGGGGCCACCGTTGTAGAAGCGGATGATCGTTTCAAGCATTCGTCTGTCAAGACTGTCAAGACCAAGCTCGTCAATTTCAAGCTTTTGAAGGGCATATCTTGCTATTTCGCAATTGATGATGCCATCCCCCATAACCATTGCAAAGTCGCGCACGCGCTTGAGCAAACGGTTTGCAATACGGGGCGTACCTCTTGAACGTGATGCAAGCTCAAGCGCACCGTCCTCGGTGATGCTGATTCCAAGAATACTTGCACTTCTCTTGACGATGGTTGCAAGCTCCTCGGGAGTGTAAAGCTCAAGCTTTAACAAAACGCCGAATCTGTCGCGCAAGGGAGTTGTGAGCTGACCTGCACGCGTTGTAGCACCGATGAGTGTAAACTTCGGAAGGTCGATTCGAATGCTTCTTGCAGCAGGGCCCTTGCCGATGATGATGTCAACGGAATAGTCCTCCATAGCAGGATAAAGCACCTCTTCGATTGAACGGGAGAGTCTGTGGATCTCGTCAATAAAGAGCACGTCACCGTTTTCAAGACCGGTAAGGATGGCAACGAGGTCACCCTGCTTTTCAATAGCAGGACCTGAGGTCACCTTGATGTTAACGCCCATCTCGTTTGCAATGATGTGCGAAAGAGTGGTCTTACCAAGTCCGGGAGGGCCGTAGAGAAGCACGTGGTCAAGTGCATCCTGGCGAAGCTTTGCCGCCTCGATGTATATCTGAAGGTTTTCCTTTGCCTTCTCCTGACCTATATAGTCCTCAAGAGTCTGGGGACGAAGAACGTTCTCATTTCTGTCCTCACCGATCATAGAGGAAGAAACCGTGCGATCCTCATAGCTGTTTTCAAAATCAAAATCTTCTTCGTAGCGCATGAATTTCCTCCTTATTTGCTAAGATTTTTAAGAGCAAGACGGATGATGTCGTCCGTTTGCTTGTTTGCGATGTCAACTCCACGCAATGCGGCAACGATCTCGCTCTTTGTGTATCCAAGCACCATAAGAGCGCTTTGAGCATCTGAGAGCTTTGAAGAGCCAACGGGAGCAGAAGCCACCTTGCCGGCTGAGGGCTGGGATATGGGAGCACTTTCGGAAAAGCTCTTTGAAACCTTGTCGCGAAGCTCAAGAATGATTCTTGCAGCCGTTTTTGCACCGATACCGTTAGCCTTTGCGATGGCCTTTGTGTCTTCGTTTAAAATGGTAATTGCAAGCTTGTCGGGAGTGAATACCGAAAGGATTGCCAGGGCAGCCTTAGGTCCAACTCCGGATACTGTGATAAGGAGCTTGAATGCATCAAGCTCGGCTTCACTTGCAAAGCCGAAAAGCTCGATTCCGTCCTCGCGAACTGCCATATAGGAATAAAGTCTTACTGTCGGAGCTTCCGCAACGGAGAGGTGCGGGGGCATGGACTCGTAAGTGTTTTGAGTAATTGTAAGCTTGTAGCCAACTCCACCCGCATCGATTACTGCAAAGCCGTAGTCGAGATGGGCAAGCTTGCCTTCGATATAATAAAACATCAGTTTTCTCCTTCTGTGTTCGTTTCGTTTTCCTCGGTAGCCTGAGTGCTATCCTCGATAGCTTCCTTAGGCACACCCTCGTCCTCCTCGCGCAAGGCATGGACGGGGACTTTTTTCTTGTTGTTTCTGTCGATCAGTATCAAAGCAACGAATATTGCAAATGAGAGAAGGGAGATGATACCCGTGATAACGTAGATATCGGGCATATATCTCATTTCGATCTCGTGCGTGCCGGAGCTTTCAATATCAAATGCCATAAGCACGTCGGCGTAAACGGAGTAGGTGTCCACTTGCTTTCCGTCAACGTAAACCTTCCAACCCTTGTCATAGGGTATTGTGGTCATAATGGTCTGATTGTCTTCATAAGTGGTAATTGTACCAAGGATGTGATCGTCAGTTGACTTTTCACTTGTTTCAAGACTTGTTTTTGCAAGCTGGTCAAAGGCATGCTCAAACTCGTCCATATCGAGTGTGTAGAGATAATTTGTGTTCTTGAAAAGGAACATCTCAAGCTCGTCAAGGCGGAATTTGATCACCATGCTTTCTCCTGCTTCTCTGTAGCCTAAGGAGATGATCCTTGAGTAATCGTAATTTGTAACGTAGAATTCATCGTTTACGTAGAGGGAAAGAGTCTTCTCACCACCTGTTGCAAGGAAGAGATAGAGAGGGCCGCTGTTTTCAACTGTAAATTTGAATTCAACGAAGGATTCCTCAAGATTTTCCTCGCTGATGCTAACGTGGTATTCAATGCCTGCACCTGCAGTACCCTTAAAGCCTGTGATGTTCGTGTTGTTTTTAAGAGCTATGCCCTTAAAGAATTCAACGTAATCCTCATCACTGTTTCCAAGGATTGCATTCAAAAGGACGTTTTGCACCTCAAAGGGATTTTTAAGTCCGTCCCTTACCGTGTAATCGTATTGAAGATCGGTTTCAAGGCTCTTTATAGCCTCGTCAGCTCCAAATGCAAGACCAAGTGCATAGGGATTTTTGTATGCGTAATAATTTTCATCCCCGGCAACGCGCTCATAGAAGGCATCCATAAAAGCGTTTTGCGCAAGGCTTTCTTTGTTAAGTTCGTTTTCTGTGTTGGAGTAAATATATTTTATACCGAAAAGGGAATCCGTCACAACGGTCGAGCCGATGTACTGAGTCCAATGGGAATCGGCGTAAAATCCAAGATATTCAAGAAGGTCGATAACACCCTGATTCAAGGTGGACGTTGAGTTTGAAAGTCCCTTAATGTTGAGTGCCATATTGTCGTTTGTGCAACGGTGAGTCGTCTTTTCGGAACGGTAGAAGGTCTTGTCACTCTCCTGAACGGTCTCAACGATGGGAGTGAGCTTTTCAAAATAATCCGAATATGAGGAATAGCTTGACCAACCGATATCGAGATTCATTGAGCAGAAGGTAACGATACCGTTGACAAAAAGCTCAACACAAATAAGGCAAAGAAGGATGCGAGCCGCCTTTTTTCTATTTTGCGTTTTGATGAAATAGCAGGTAGCGGCACCTATTGCAAATACAGCTGCAATGGTGAATAGCACCACGCTGAATAAGGGAAGCTTGCCTGTAGTAAAGCCGTATTCACGTCCTTCAGTATCCTGCATAATAAAGTTGGGAAAGTTCATTTTTTGTGCGATGGCAAGAAGCGCAAGGATCACACTGCCCGTTGCAAATATCTTCTTTGCGGAATGCTCTTCAATCTCGCAAAATGCCTTATAAGCCATAACGAGCATAAGGAAGATAACGATGAAGCTGTATCTGTAGTTAAGACAGTTTGGTGATTGGAATCCGTGCATTACAAGGTCGCTGGGATTAAAGACCATGATGAGCACGTAAAGTGTTGTAAATCCGCCGTAGAATATCTTTTCACGGCTTGGCACTCTCTTTGCCATAAAGTAGATGGGCAAGAGGAGGAGAGTCAAAACTCCGCAATAGAGAAGGGGGATTCCCTCGTGCATAACGGTGTCGTAGGATCCGGGGAGAAGCTTGGGGAAGAGGTCGAAGATATCAAATCTTGCCACAAGATCCCAAGAGGGATTTGTAAACTCGTTCTTACCAAACTGAAGTGAATAATAAGCCGAGCCGATAACGAATGCCGACATTCCTATGCCAACGACCGTTGAAAATCCGATTCTTGCAAAGGATTTAATAAAGTGGAATTTTTCAGAAAGCTTGTTGACCTCGTTCTTTGATTCCTTGAAATAGGTGAAGAAGAAGCAGAAAAGCGTGTACCAGCAAAGCATATAGCCAATGTAGTAATGGCTCATCATCATAAGCGCAAGAGTGCCGATGAAGAGCTTGCATCTGCCTTTTTTTACAAGTCTTTCGATCGAATAGGTGAGAATGGGAAGAAGGAAAAGTCCGTCAAGCCACATTATGTTGTTTTGATAGGTGATGGCATATGCGCTAAGGGCATACATCGTTGAAAAGAGGATTATCTTTGAATTGTCCCTGATCTTTGTCGTCTTGTGAAGATAGAATCCAAATGTAAGACCGCAAAGTCCGATTTTGATCACGATGATGAAGAGCAATGCAAAGAGCATCATTGATTTTGGAAAGAGCGCAACGATATATGAAAGCGGACTTGCCACATAATAAGCATATATTCCCATAAACTCACCGCCAAGAGAACGGGAGAATGAATAGAGAATCGACGCGTCACCGTAAACGAATTCACGAAGTGCCTCATAGAAATAAACGTATTGCGCGTTCAAATCGAGAGTGAGCACGGACAAATTGCCAAACGGCTTGTGACCGAGCGCAAAATATATAGCAAGCATGATGAATGCAGGCAATATAAAGCATATTCCAAGATGGGAGTATTTTTTGCGGGCATCAAGTAAGCGCCCGTTGTTTTTTAATCCCTTGATTTTAGTTAAAACGTTCATTATAAGCTCCAGAATTTTTGAGTGTTAAAGTGTTTGTGTATCGTGCGAAACGATGAATTTTTTTATCGAGTGTTCAAATTTAACCCGGTCGATCGTCATATCTCTCGAGCAATTAAGACACACGACTCTTACGTCGCTTCCAACTCGCAATATTTTAAATTGATTGGAGCCACAGGGATGATTTTTCTTCATTTCCACCACGTCACCAACGAATAATTTTATTATTTTCATAACGACCTCCACATAAAGAAATCGACAAAACGATATACACAATTATTATAGCACAAAATTCCATCCAAGTAAATGGTAAATTCCAATATTTTTTAAATAATATTATTATATAATACATACAAAAACATTTGACTTTTATAGATTAGTATGATATAATGATAAATTGATAAAGTATGTATTGGAGGTGTTTTTGTGATAATTCTCGGAATAGACCCGGGTGTTGCCATCGTGGGCTTTGGAGTAATTGAATACAGCGGTTCAAAGTTTAAGACCTTGGACTATGGAGTTATAAGAACACCTGCTCATACGGATACCGAAAAAAGACTTGCAACTATCTATCGTGAGCTTAAAGAGATAATATTAAAGTATCAGCCCGATGCAATGGCAGTCGAGGAGCTTTTCTGGAACACCAACCAAAAAACAGGTATTCCCGTTGCCGAGGCAAGAGGAGTCATTCTCCTTTGTGCCGAGCTTTTGGGAGTGGAGATTTTCGAATACACTCCGCTTCAGGTAAAGCAAAGTATAGTTGGCTATGGAAGAGCTGAGAAAAACCAGGTCATCACCATGGTGCAGACCTTTCTTAATATCAAGGAAAAAATCAGACCTGACGACGCAGCTGACGCCTTGGCAATAGCAATTTGCCATGCTCATGCAGGTTCGTCACGAATTTCAAAATACTACAACAAAAAACAAACTTACGGAAAGGTTTATTAAGATATGTGGAGTGCAAATAATTGGAAAGACTATCAGCTTCTTGACGCGTGCGACGGAGAGCGTCTTGAAAGATGGGGAAAATATATACCCATAAGACCGGACCCTCAGATCATCTGGCACAGTGAAAAGCGTGCACCCGAATGGAAGAAGGCTGACGGTATCTATCGCAGAGCAAATACAGGTGGAGGCAAATGGATAAAGAAGGATCTCCCCGAGGAATGGAATATCGGCTATGGTGAGCTTGGCTTTGTGCTTCGTCCCATGGGCTTTAAGCATACGGGACTTTTCCCCGAGCAGGCAACAAACTGGGATTGGTTTTCCGACCTTATCAGGAACGCAGGCAGACCCATCAAGGTTCTCAACCTCTTTGCATACACAGGTGGAGCTACAGTAGCAGCAGCCAAGGCAGGAGCATCAGTGTGCCACGTTGACGCGGCAAAGGGAATGGTTGCTCAGGCAAAGGAGAATGCAAAGCTCTCAGGTCTTGAAAGCGCACCCATTCGTTATATCGTTGACGACTGCAAAAAGTTTGTTGAGCGCGAGATAAGACGCGGCAATAAATACGATGCGATAATTATGGACCCTCCCTCATACGGAAGAGGCCCCTCGGGTGAAATCTGGAAGATAGAGGATAGCATCGACGACCTCGTTGCCCTTACTGCACAGGTGCTTTCCGATAAGCCCTTGTTCTTCCTTATCAACTCCTATACAACAGGACTTTCTCCCTTGACGATGAGCTACATCGTTGACCTTCGCATCTCCAAAGTACACGGAGGCAAGTGCGAGGCAAGTGAGATTGCCCTTCCCGTAAAGTATACGGGTGGCTTTATGCCTTGTGGCGCAAGCGCAAGATGGCAGGAAAGCAAATAAATAAGAAATTCAGTTAAAAGAAAGGAAAGTCACAAAGGTGAATTCTGATTCTTACATCAAAATAGAAAATATCAGTATCTCCTATGAGGAGGATGACGGCGGCAGAACGTCGGTGCTTAAAAACATCAACCTTGACGTTAAAAAGGGCGAATATCTTGCCGTGCTCGGTCACAACGGCTCGGGAAAATCAACCCTTGCCAAGCTCCTCAATATGATACTTGAGCCCGATGAGGGAAAAATATATATAGACGGCAAGGATATTACGAATCCCGATATGACGGAGGAGGATGTTTTCGAGCTTAGAAAAAAGGTGGGAATGGTTTTCCAAAATCCCGACAATCAGCTCGTTGCCACCATCGTTGAGGATGACGTTGCATTCGGACCTGAAAATCTTGGAGTTGAGCCTGCAGAAATCAGAAGAAGAGTTGACGATGCTCTCTCTGTCGTAGGTATGACAGAGCATGCAAAAAGCGAGCCTGCAAGACTTTCGGGTGGACAAAAGCAAAGGATCGCTATTGCGGGCATTCTTGCAATGAAGCCCGACTGTATGATTTTTGACGAATCAACTGCAATGCTTGACCCCCTTGGTCGTCGCGATATTATGAATACCATTGAAAAGCTCAACAAGGAGCACGGTATCACCATAATTATGATCACACACTATATGGACGAAGCGGCAAGAGCCAACAGAATCGTGGTTATTGACGACGGAGTCGTTCTCATGGACGGAACACCGAAGGAGGTATTCTCCGAGCCCGAAAAGCTTGCAAAATGCGGTCTTGACGTGCCCCAATGCGTGTCCCTTGTCCACTCGCTTAAAAAGCAAGGAATCAATGTCGAAGGAGAGTGCCACACTCCGTCTGCCTGTGCAGATGCGATAGCAAGGGCACTTAATAGAGGATAATGGAAAAGATAAGGCTTGAAAACGTCTCTTTCTTTTACGGAAAGGGAACGGCTTACAGTAAAGAAGCACTTAAAAATGTAAATATTGAAATTAAAAAAGGCTCCATTACAGGACTTATCGGTCATACGGGAAGTGGAAAATCAACCATGCTTCAGCTCCTTAACGGTCTTGCAACACCTACTGAAGGTAAGGTGTATCTTGACGGAGTTGACATTTGGGAAAAGCCGAAGGAAATTGGAAAGGTCCGTTTTCACGTAGGACTTGTAATGCAGTATCCCGAATATCAGCTCTTTGAAGAGACTGTTGAAAAGGACATCGCATTCGGACCTAAGAATATGGGACTTGACGAAGCCGAGATATCAAAGAGAATAAGAGAAGCGATCGATTTTGTCGGACTTGATCCTGAGGTGCTTTCAAAAAATCCCTTTGATCTTTCAGGCGGTCAAAAGAGAAGAGTTGCTATTGCAGGAGTAATCGCGATGCGCCCCGAGGTGCTCGTTCTTGACGAGCCTGCAGCAGGTCTTGACCCCAAGGGAAGGGACGCGATTTTGGACGGTGTTTTCAAATACCGCGAAAAGACGGGAGCAACTGTTATCATAGTAAGTCACAGTATGGAGGATATGGCAAGACTTTGTGACGATATCATCGTGCTTTCGCGCGGTGAGGTAGTGCTCAGTGGCACACGCGACGAGGTGTTTAAGGAATCACAAATGCTTGAAAGCATCGGACTTGCCGTTCCACAGATAACACTCCTTATGCACGAGCTTAATGCCCGTGGCATAGAGGTAAATAACGGAATTTATACTGAGGATGCCGCAGTGGAAGAAATTGCGCGTCTTTTGAAAGGTAAAAAATGAAGAATATAACTCTTGGACAGTACTATGCTGTCGATTCAATCATACACAGACTTGATCCGAGAATCAAGATAGTCATTGCGATACTTTATATCGTCACAGTATTTTTAAGTGAGAACGTTGTATCCATGGCAATCATTCTTCTCTCGGCATTTGCCTTGATATTCATGTCAAGGATACCTGTAAAAATCGTATTGCGATCGATAAAAATGCTGGTGTTCATCATCGCGTTCACTGCAATCGTAAACATCTTTATGGGTGGAGAGGGAGAGCCTCTTTTCGAGCTTGGATTTATTAAGATATATCTTTCCGGCATCGTTAATGCGATCTTTCTTATCGTAAGAATATTCGTTTTGATAATCGGAAGCAGTATTTTGCTCACCTATACAACAACTCCCATCGCGTTGACGGACGGCATTGAAAGACTTCTTTCTCCCCTTAAGGTGATAGGACTTCCCGTGCACGATTTTGCAATGATTATGACCATTGCGCTTAGATTTATTCCAACACTTATGGACGAGGCAGATAAGATAATCAACGCGCAAAAGGCAAGGGGAGCAGATTTTACAAACGGCAGCCTTACGCAAAAGGCAAAGGCGCTCATTCCGATTCTCATCCCCCTCTTCTCATCATCCATTCGTCACGCGCTCGACCTTGCAACTGCAATGGAGTGCCGTTGCTATAAGGGTGGAGAGGGAAGAACGAGAATGAAGGTGCTCAAGTGTCGCGCAAGTGATATTCTGGCACTGTGCGTCGTTATTTCCTTTGGCGCACTCATAGTGCTTGTAAATTACTATACAAAGACGCTTCTCCCATTTTAAAGGAGCATAATATGAAATTATTGCTTAAAATAAGCTTTCTTGGAACGAATTATAACGGATATCAAGTTCAGCCCGATAAGCCCACCGTTCAACAAAAGATGAACGAGGCATCCTATAGAATTTTCGGCTTCGACTGCGACATTGTCGGTTGCAGTAGAACGGATAGTGGCGTTCACGCAAACGAGTTTTTCGTGTGCGTTTCTAAAAAAGGTGAAAACGAGCTTGAATGCACCATCCCTATGGAGAGCATTCCGCTTGCCTTCAACTCCGTTTTGCCCGACGATATCTCCGTGCTTGAGGCAAGGATGGTCGAAAGCGATTTTCATCCAAGATATGCAGTAAAATATAAGGAATATACCTATAGAATTTGGAATAACCCCATAAAAAATCCCTTTGAGGCAAATAGGGCATACCATATTCCAAGCGTTTATTCCGATGAGACTATCGAAAAAATGAATGAGGCAGCATCTTATTTTTGTGGCAAGCACGATTTTGCCTCCTATATGGCACAGGGCTCAAAAATTGTGGACACAGTAAGAGAAATTAAATATGCCTCCGTTAAAAAAGAGGGCGACTTAGTGGTGTTCACAGTTGCCGCTGACGGATTTTTATACAACATGGTCAGAATTATGACAGGAACTCTTCTGCTCGTTGCCAAGGGCAAAATCGAGCCTTGTCAGATTGCTGATATAACAAACAGTAAATGCCGTAAGAATGCAGGATCGACAGTACCTGCCTGCGGTCTCTATCTCAACAAAGTAGAGTATTGATTTTTTTTGAAAGGAGTTGGGAAAATGCAATTCGATTTCGATAAAATAATTGAAAAATTCAAATACGATCCCAATTCCGTAAAAAAGGATTATGACGGAAGGACGGACGTATATCTTGCAAAGGTCAGCTACCGTTATGCATACGTCAAACGAATCATTTCGGTGCTTATAATCCTTGTGCTTATTGCCTTTGTTTTGTCGGGCAATATCGCGTATAGCAAGTTTTATTATCTTGCCAAGGATATAAGACTTGCATCGGATTTCGTGAATTCAAGTCACGATACGATAACCTATAACGTGGGCAATTCACAAAGCTTTGTTGCATTCAGATCGGGAATTGCCGTTGCAAGTAGAGAAAGGCTTTCCATCTTCTCAGCCGGTGGCAAGGAGCTGTTTTCTGCAAACCACAGCTTTGGAAATCCCTCACTCAAGGCAAACGATAAATACGTTTTGCTCTATGACGTGGGTGGCAAGCAATATGCGCTTTATAACTCATTTTCAAAGACCAATGAGGGAACACTCAATAACGTAATATACGGGGCAAGCGTTTCCGAAAGCGGTACATTTGCCTTGATAACAAAAACCGATAAATACGATTCAGTTGTCAGCGTTTATCAGCAAAATGGTACGAAATATGATTATAATTTTGCTAATGGAAGAGTGTATTCCGTTTCGCTCTCCGAAAACGGATTGCAATTTGCCGTGCTCCTCGTTTTTTCAGATGGAGCTGATATAAGGACTGAAATAAGAGTCTATAAGCTCGGAAGCAATGACTATTCCGCAAAGGATCTTACCTTCAAGGGCATTCCTTATGAGGTGAAAATATTGAATAACGGCAACATTTTAGCCGTTGGAGCAAAGGGAGTCAATGCCTTCTCCTCAAGCCTTTCCTTGCTTGGAGAATATTTGACCGACAAGGAAATATACGCCTATGCTTTTGGGGATGATAATATTGCAATAAGTCACGTTTCCGATAATGAGGGCAAGACTGATGTTGTTATCCTTAACCAACGAGGCAAGATTGAAAAGAGATTTTTACATAGTGACAGAGTTATAGACGTTGCCGTTTATAAGGACTATCTCTTCGTGCAAAAGATAAGTGGCTTTGAAAGAACCAATATCGCACTTGGCACTACTGAAAAGATCGAGCTTATCGGAACTGATTTCAAAATGATAGCCAGTGACAAGGATACGCTTATAATTTGCAACGATTCCTATGCAAACTTTTTGAATTTTGGAAGATAAAGCATTTTGAAAAAGGAGATTTTATATGTATAATTGGGATATAATAATTGATGTTCTTATAGTTGTGTTGATAATCTTCACAATAATAACAAATGCGAAAAAAGGATTTATAAAGACTGCGTTAAATGCAATTAAGGGCATACTTGTTTTGCTTTTGGCACTTGCCTTGACACCCATGACCTCCGACATTGCAAAGGACAATTTTGTTAATGGTTGGTTTGAGGGAACGATAACCACTCCCTTTGTTGAAACTGCACTTGAGGCAGGGGAAAATTTCAATTTTGAAACTATTTCCGAAAACCTTCCCGACGTGGCAGATGGAGTTATCTCCTTGATCGACGTTGACGGAGCGCTCAGTCAATTTGAGGGTACGGGCGTTGATTTTGCCATGGAATTCGGCGGCAGATTAGAGGGACTTGTGATAAACGTGGTTTCCAATATCATAACGTACGTTTTCTGGTGGATAATACTTTCTATCGTGCTTACGATCATAGTTAAGTTGCTTGAAAAAACAGTTGAATTGCCCGTTCTCAAGCAGGGCGACCATATACTCGGAGGCATTTGGGGCGTAGTTAGTGCCTATGTTGAAATCAGCCTTTGCGTAGTAGTGTTAGCATTTTTCGGAGGATTCGAATTCATTGAAAATACCGTGGTTGCAAGATTCTTCTATGAAAACGGATTGTTCTCAACCTTGTTTAATACTATCCTTTAAGGAGTAAAATATGATAATGTGTTCAAGATGCCATAAGAGAATGGCAGTTGTTTTCATCACCAAGCTTGAAAACGGTGAGAAGAAGAACGAGGGCGTTTGCATGACGTGTGCAAAGGAGCTTGGACTTCCTCTTGACAACATGCTTGGCGACGTAATAAATAAATTCGGAATCACACCCGAGGAGCTTTCGGGTATGGAGGACGAAATGACAAGAATGATGGAAAACGGGGGAGAGCTTCCTGCAATGATGGATGAAGAAGGCTCTGACGACGAGGCAAGAGCACCCGCTATCGATCTTCAAAAGCTTTTTGGCGGCAATAGCTCAAACGCGCCAAACGTTGAGGGGGGCAAGGCAAATGCCGACGAAAAAAATAAAGAGAAAAAGAGAAAATTCCTTGATGCATATTGTAAGGACCTTACAAGAGATGCAAGGGAGGGCAAGCTCGATGCCATCGTTGGCAGAGAAAAGGAGCTTGCAAGAGTAATACAAATTCTTTCAAGAAGACAAAAAAATAACCCCTGCCTTATAGGTGAGCCCGGTGTCGGTAAGACAGCCATCGCCGAGGCATTGGCACAAAAGATTGTCAGAGGGGACGTCCCCTATAAGCTCAAAAATAAAGAGCTCCACCTTCTCGACCTCACTGCACTTGTTGCAGGCACACAGTTCAGAGGTCAGTACGAAAGCCGACTTTTGGGCCTTTTGAAGGAGGTAAAGGACGCAGGCAATATCATCCTCGTTATCGATGAGGTGCATAACATCGTTGGTGCAGGTAACAGTGAGGGAAGCATGAGCACTGCAAACATGCTCAAGCCAGCCCTTTCTCGCGGTGAAATACAGGTTATCGGTGCAACAACACTCAGTGAATACAGAAAGTATATTGAAAAGGATTCCGCCCTTGAAAGACGCTTCCAACCCGTTAAGGTTGAAGAGCCTTCAATCGATGAAACTCTTGAGATGCTCAAGGGGATCAAGCATTATTACGAATCCTTCCACCAGATAAAGATACCTGAATCCGTTTTGAGAAGCGCAGTTGTGCTTTCCGAAAGATATATCACGGACAGATATCTTCCCGATAAAGCTATCGACCTTCTTGACGAGGCAGCTGCAACTCTTTCTTTAAGCTCAGCTTCTCTTAACAGAAGCATAGAGATAAGAGAAAACCTTCTTTCTATTAAGAAGGATAGAGAAGCGCTCGAGGCAATGCCTCTCGATTCTCCCGACAATGCGGATGCTTATGAAAAGATCGCAAAGCTTAAATCCAAGGAGATCAAGCTTGCAGAGGAGCTTAAATCCCTTGAGGGTGAGTGCGAAAACATCATCCTTGATACTGAATGTCTTGCCGACGTTGTAGAGATGTGGACGGGTGTTCCTGCACTTACTGTAAGTGCAAATGAATACGAGCAGATCGATAAGCTTGAGGAAAGACTTAAAACTCATATCATCGGTCAGGATAAGGCAGTAAAATCCATTTGCCGTGCTATAAAGAGAAATAGAGCAGGCATTTCATATAAGAGAAAGCCCGTCTCCTTTATCTTTGCAGGACCTACGGGTGTTGGTAAGACCGAGCTTGTTAAACAGCTTGCAAACGATCTTTTCCATTCTCCCGAAACGCTCATTCGCCTTGATATGAGTGAGTTTATGGAAAAGCACTCCGTTTCAAAGATTATCGGAGCGCCTCCCGGATACGTTGGATACGACGAGGCAGGTCAGCTTACTGAAAAGATAAGAAGAAGACCTTATTCCGTAATCCTTTTTGACGAGATTGAAAAGGCACATCCCGACGTGCTTAACGTTCTTTTGCAGATTCTTGACGACGGTCGCGTGACCGACGCGCAGGGAAGAACTATAAACTTTGAAAATACCATTTTGGTAATGACCACAAATGCAGGCTCAACCAATTCTTCCGGCAGAGCAGGATTTTCAATGTCCGATAATCTTTCAGCCGAGGACGCGCGCACTATGAAGGCGCTTGAGGGCTTCCTCCGTCCTGAATTTATCAACCGTGTTGACGAGATTATCACCTTCAATTCTCTTACTGAAGAGAACTTTGAAAGGATTGCAGAAATTATGCTTACCGAGCTTAAGATTGCACTCAATGAAAAGGGAATCGACCTTTCCTACAGTGAGGATGCACTTAAATTCGTTGGCAAGAAATCATACTCTGCAAAATTCGGTGCAAGAAATATGAGAAGATTTATTCAGACTCATATCGAGGATGCTATTGCCGAAAAGGTGATCGCTGATTATAATCGCACAATTTCAAAGGTTTATATTTCAGTCGATAATGACGAGATAATTGTGACCTGTATGTAAAAAATGCAGAACCGAGTGTTTGCTCGGTTCTGCATTTTTGTTCGGCAAATTGGGATTTATCGGTGAGTTCGCACAGCACCCATCGATTGTTTTGTCCACTTTTTCAAAAGTGGCTCTCCACGAGTAGTGGCGCCCGCCGCGTAGGCGACTCGCCGTTTCTTTTGTTAGCTTTTCTTTGCGGCTCTACTTGCAAAGAAAAGCGGCTAAACCCTTTTGCTATCAATACTTGATAGACGCTTTTTTCTTTGAGGATAAAACAACTATTGACACGATTTTTTTCTGTGATATAATGAACTCAAGAAAGGGTGGGATATTATGAAAAAACTTCAAAAGTCAGATAAGATTTCTATATTTGCATATGCTTTGTTATTTGTATGGAGCTTGTTGTATTTTTGGGTTTTGGCAGGCCCTACAGGGCTTCTTGACATGTTGGTATGGCAATATATCTTGCTCTTTGTGTTATGCCCATCGATTATATTGATTGTCCACACTGCAAAAAACGGAATGGGCATAAAATCCTTTGCCTTGATACTCGTCTTTTGGTTTTTGAATAGCTTGAATTTCTGGCTTACGTGGAATATTTTATGGTTTGTCAACAGCAAAGATCCCGGCAGCCTCTTGGGTGAGATAGGAACAGTGGGACATTTAACGATTCCTGCATCACTTGTCGGAATCCTTATGGGTATTATTATAAGAGCCATAGTTAAAAGATTCAAAAAAGCAAAAGCAGAACAAGAATAATAAAAGCTCCCTTTAAAGGGAGCTTTTTTTGTTATTTTTCTTCGTTTTCTTCGTCCTCGTATTCCTTGATGCCGTTCATCGTGCTTGCAACCTTAAATCCGTCGATTTCACCGCGTTGCATTGCACCGAAGATGCGATATCTGAGTCCCTTGTGCTTGATGTCAAGCTCGCGAAGGAGCTGCTTCATCTCCTCGCGCTCGGTATTTCCATCGGCAGGACAGGTTGACTTTACAACGGGCAATTCTGCCTTGTCTGCAAACTGACGAACACTCTTTTCAGCTGCATAAAGCAAGGGACGGATCATAGTAAGATCGATTCTTGAAAGGTATGTAACTGGTGAAAAGCAACCGATTCTTCCTTCAAAGAAAAGATTGAGCATAAAGGTTTCAATAGCATCGTCAAAATGGTGACCGAGAGCAACCTTGTTGCATCCAAGCTCCTTGGCAGTATTGTAAAGAACACCTCTTCTCATTTTAGCACAAAGAGAGCAGGGGCTCTTTTCCTTTCTTTCCTCAAAGATGATCTGATATATCTGTGTGGGGGCAATGTGATATTTTACGTCAAGCTTTTCGCA
Source organism: Eubacteriales bacterium (assembly GCA_045643885.1). Taxonomy (GTDB): domain Bacteria; phylum Bacillota; class Clostridia; order Oscillospirales; family CAG-272; genus RGIG4608. The sequence goes on from JAZRFY010000027.1 coordinate 17,756, forward strand.
AAGAGCCTTGATGCCGTCAAAGCTCGTATTTGGGAAGCCCATATCAACTGTAATCGCAATAAGCTCAAACTTTTTGGGATAAAATCTGCGCATCTCGGCAAGTGCATAGAGAAGGGCAAGTGAGTCCTTGCCGGCAGAAACACCAACGGCAATCCTATCACCCTCTTCTATCATTGCATAGTCGTCGACTGCGCGTCTTGTATAGCTTAAAATTCGTTTTAATTCTTTCATCAGAAGTTACATTCCTCGTATATCTTTTTTGCTCTTTCCGTAAGAGTCTTTGCATCATCGTCAAGATTTAAGAAAAGCGGTTCATACACCTTTACTGAGGGAGAAGCACCTTTTTTTGCACGAACAAGCACCATAGAAGGAGCTGCTTGGGTGTTCGCGTGAACAAAGCACATTTCCTTTGGCTCAAGATTGTTTTCTCTCATGGCACACAAAAGGTCGATAAGTCTATCAGGACGCCACACGCAATATAATGAGCCACCGTGCTTTAAAACGCGTTTGGCACACGCGCAAAAATCACCTATGTCACCAAATACCTCGTGACGCGCGATGAATTTTTCATCGTGCTCGTTTCGCTTTCCACTATCCACCTTCATGTAAGGAGGATTGGAAAATACCGCGTCAACCTCGCAACCGATAGTAGTGCTTTTGATATTTCTTATATCGTCGCAAACCGTTACGATTTTTTCGGAAAGTCCGTTAAGAGAGGCATTTCTTGTGATTATATCGGCAAAATCCTCTTGAATCTCTGCACAGTATACGGTTTTGAATTTTTCGCGACTCGCACAAAGGAGAGAGATTATCCCCGTGCCACCACCAAGCTCAAGAGCCACTCCGCTTTTTTGCGCCTTGATAAAGGATGCAAGCAAAAAAGCATCGGTACCAAAGGTCAAGCCATTCTTCTTTTGAATGAGCTTTATATTCTCGTTAACGCTTGTCAGCTTTTCGTTTTCAAGTATGATATTATTCACAACTTACCTCCAAAATTAAAAAACACGGAGCAAATCGATGCTCCGTATTTTTTCAAAATGCAATCGGATTATTCCTGAACGGGAGCTCCTACAGGGCAAACGTCAGCGCAAGCACCGCAATCAGCGCATGCATCAGGATCAATTACATAAATACCGTCACCTTCTGTGATAGCACCACAGGGGCAAGCGTCACAGCAAGCACCACAAGCGATGCAAGCGTCAGTAATCTTATAAGCCATGATAAATACCTCCAATTAGTATTGATGATACATTATAACACAACCCCTTGCTAAAAACAAGGGGTTATTTGAAATTTTTTATTTTTTTATTCTTTCTCTGTTTTTTTGTGGGAATTAAGCACCTTCACGTTATCTCTGTGATGGATTTTGATCGTTTGCTCATCCTTGTCACCTATTCTCACCTTAAGCATACCGGAAAGGGGATGACTTTCGATTACCACGCCGATTCCGTCGGGAGTTTTAACTGTTGAATCAACCGAGGGAGTGCGCGCGATCTCGTATTCATAGGTATCCTGCTCATATCTTAAGCAACACATAAGTCTGCCACAAGTACCTGAAATCTTTGAGGAGTTTAAGAAGAGTCCCTGTTCCTTTGCCATCTTGATAGATACCTGAGCAAAGTCGGAAAGGAAGGTTGCGCAACAAAGGGGACGTCCACAAGCACCAAGACCGCCAATAAGCTTGGCCTCGTCGCGAATACCTATCTGTCTTAACTCGATTCTCGTTCTGAAAACGGATGCAAGATCCTTAACAAGCTCTCTGAAGTCAACTCTGCCTGCAGATGTGAAGTAGAAGAGAAGCTTGCTGTTGTCAAAGGTGTACTGAGCATCCACAAGCTTCATGTCAAGCTCGTGCTTTGCGATCTGCTCAAGGCAAATGCCGAATGCTTCTTTTTCCTTCTTTGTGTTTTCTTCGTTCTTAATAACGTCCTCGGGGGTTGCAATGCGAATAACTGAACGAAGAGGAGGAACGGTCTCGGACACTCCGACAAATTTATTGGGAGTGAAAACCTCACCGAATTCAGGTCCTCTTGCCGTGTCAACGATGGCAAAATCACCCTTTTGTGCAGTAACACCCTCGGGAGCAAAGTAATAAACCTTGCCAACCTTTTTAAAGCGAACGCCGATAACCTCGACCTGCTCCTCATCCTCCTTGGAGTCCGTAGTGGGCTTTGCTTCATCAAAAGCCTCCTCCGGGAACATATCCTCAAGGAATTCAAGGCTTTCTTCTTCGTTTAAAGGCATATCCTTATCTGTCACAGTCTCTTCAAGCTCTTCAGCGGAAAGCTCCTCTGCAAGCTCAACGGCTTTGTTTTCCTTTTTGGGCTTGTGCTTGTTGAAGCGACGGTGATGTCTTTTTTTATTGTGATTTTTTTGCTGATTGTTTTGATTATTATTTTCCATATTGATCTCCATTTATATTAAACCACTGAGAAAATTTGCTACAGTCAATTTCACGTTTGCATTTCTCAAAAGAGAGAGTCTTGCTTGCTCTGCGCTTTTCATTATGTCAGAAATCTTTTGCATAGAGAAGCTGTAAGAAAGCTCTTCAGCATATTTTACGTCGGTGAAGAATACCATTTTCGGCTCGTCAGCTTTCTTGATCACCATCAGGTCGCGAAGGGCACATTGGATTTCCGAAAGCATGGAAACGACCTTTTCTCTCTCGTCCTTTTTTTGAGAAAACATAGCGCTTATCTCGGCAAAATCCGAGGAAAGAGAGTGATTTGCAAGTGACTCGATAAATCTTTGCACCACCTCACGGTTTTGAAGAATATGCTTTCTTTCACTTGAATCGATAAGCTCAAGGATTCTACCGATACTGCCACCCGACGCCATATAGATCTGCTCAAATTCTTCGGGGGAATTATTGATAAAAATACGCGCCGAGGAATCGTTTTCTTTGATATATGAAATCGCCTCCTCCTTGTCGGGAGTTCTCATTCTGAGAATGGGAGCACGGCTTTTTATGGTTTCAAGTATCGTTTCAGTATTCTCGCAAAGAAGGATGAAAACCGCATATGAGGGAGGCTCTTCAAGAGTAAGAAGAAACGCATTTTGCGCCTGAACGGTCATGGTGTGAGCATCCTCGATTATATAGACCTTGAAATCACCGTCGTTGGGGTAATAAACAACGTCCTCCTTGATGAATCGGATGGGATCGACACCGAGCGTAGCTCTGTCATCTTCCTTTGAAATGTAAATCACGTCAGCAGAATTATTTTGCAAAATTTTTCTGCACGAATTACACTCGCAGCAAGGGAGAGGAAGGGAATCGTTGCCCTTTGCCTCACAGTTTAACGACGCTGCAACAAGACGCGCAAGCGTGTGCTTTCCAATGCCCTTAGCACCCAAAAGAATGAATGCGTGGGGAAGTATATTTTTTCTTATGGAGGAAGCAAAATATGTGCAGATATCATCGTTTGCAATGATGGATGAAAAGTCTTTTTTCATATATCTCCTCCTTTTTAACAATACAAAGTAATTATATCAAATAATTAAACGTATGTCAATAGGTGCAAAGGTCATAAAAACATCCAAAAAATAATGGTAAAAATGGCATAAATCGAGCCAAAAACGAAGCATTTTGTGTAATATTAACAAAAAGGCAAAAATATTAAAAAAACACTTGAAAAATAAGGCGTTTAGTACTATAATAACAATGTATGACTATGCCTATATTATATATAGATTTAGCTTAACAAAAATGAAGGGAGAATCTTGATATCATGTTTAAGAAAAAAGAATGTGTTGCTATGCTCCTCGCTGGCGGACAAGGCTCAAGACTTTACGCACTCACCAAGAAAACCGCAAAACCCGCTGTTTCATTTGGAGGAAAGTTCCGAATCATCGACTTTCCGCTTTCCAACTGTATCAACTCAGGAGTGGACACCGTTGGTGTTCTCACTCAATATCAGCCCCTCGTGCTTAATGAATACATAGGAAACGGTCTCCCCTGGGACCTTGACAGAACCTTTGGCGGCGTTTCCATTCTCCCCCCATATCAGGGCTTCAGTGGCTCTGACTGGTATAAGGGAACAGCAAATGCCATCTATCAGAACCTTGAGTTCATCAAGAGATACCAGGCAGAATACGTTCTCATTCTGTCAGGTGACCATATCTACACTATGGACTATAACAAGATGCTCCAGTACCACAAGGCTCAGGGTGCAGACTGCACGATCGCAGTTTTGCAGGTCCCCATGGAAGAGGCCAGCCGCTTTGGTATCATGAGCGTTAACCCCGATAACTCCATCTATAAGTTCTCCGAAAAGCCCAAGAATCCCGATAGCAATCTTGCTTCTATGGGTATCTACATCTTCTCGGCAGAAAAGCTTTATAAATACCTCATCGAGGACGAAGCTGATCCCAACTCCAGCAACGACTTCGGTAAGAATATCATTCCCAATATGCTTGCAAACGGAGAAAAGATGTTTGCTTACGGCTTTGAGGGATATTGGAAGGACGTTGGAACGATTTCTTCTCTTTGGGAAGCAAATATGGACCTTCTCGGCGAAAAGCCCGTTCTTGCATTTGATGAAAAGACAAGAGTATTCTCTCGTCACGAAAATGAAGCTCCTCAGTATATCGGCAACGAAGCGATCGTTGAGAATTCCTCCATCACAGAGGGATGTGAGATATACGGAACGGTTATCAACTCCGTGCTTGGCTACGGCGTAGTGGTTGAAAAGGGCGCAGTTGTTCGCGACTCCGTTCTTATGCACCACGTGCACGTTGGCGAAGGTGCAACCGTTGAATACTCCATCCTCGACTCTGACGTTTCTGTTGGTAAGGGTGCAAGAGTAGGCAGACCTAAGGAAGAGGCCGAGGGCATTACTGTTATCGGCGCAGAAAACGCAGTGGCTGACGGTGAGGATATTGCCGACAACCAGATGATCTATTCTGAATAATGAGGTGACGATATGAAAGCAGCTGGACTTATATTTTCTAATATACACGACGCATCCATTCCCGAGCTTACAAAGCCTCGTACTATGGCGAGCATTCCCTTTGGAGGCAGATACCGTCTTATCGACTTCGCGCTCTCCAATATGGTTAACTCGGATATCACAACAGTAGGTCTTATCACACACGACAACTATCAGTCCCTCCTTGACCATATCGGTACAGGTAAGGACTGGGATTTGGCTCGTCGTTCCGGTGGTATCAGAATCCTTCCGCCCTTTATCACAAGCAGCTCACGCGGAGACGCTAAGCTCTACCAGACAAGACTTGAGGCTCTTGTTGGCGTTAGAAACTTCGTTGAAAACTGTGGCGCGGATAACGTTATCATCTCCGATTGCAATATGATTTGTAATATCGACTTTACAGATGCACTTGACAACCATATCGCAAACGACGCAGACATCACAATAATTACAAAGCTCGTTAATACAACTGAGCTTAAGTTCCCCCTCGATAAATACATCAAGGTGGTTGAATATAACGAAAACGGCGAGATCACAGATTATTGCACATACGATAATCAGCAGGGTGAGCTTCACATCAACACAAACATGATGATTCTCAAGCGCTCCTATCTTCTCTCCGTTATCAATGAGGCAGAATCAAGAGGCTATGATAGCTTCTCAAGAGACGTTATGAGAAGAAATCTTGGCAAGCATAAGTTCTTTGCTTATGAATACGACGGCTACTTTAACTATATCGACTCTATGCAGAAATACTTCTTCTGCAACATGAAGATGCTCGATTCCGGCAAGAGAAAGCTCGTGTTCCACGTTAAGAACAGACCTGTTTACACAAAGGTTAGAAACTCTGCCCCCACAAGATATACAGAAAGCGCTAAGGTTACAAACTCCATCATCGCTGACGGATGCGTAATCGAGGGCGTTGTTGAGAATTCCATCCTTTTCAGAGGCGTAAAGGTTGGCAAGGGAACAGTTATCAAAAACTGCATCCTTTTGCAGAACACTTACACTGGTGAAGACGTTTACCTTAACTGCGTTGTTACCGATAAGGACGTAACAATCAAGAACGGTAAGATGCTCTCCGGTCACGAAACACTTCCTTTCTACATTGGAAAGGGCACAACAGTTTGATCCCACACCGAAAAATTATTATTGAAAAGGAACTTACAAATGAGAAAAATATTGTTTGTTGGTGCTGAGGTAATGCCCTTTGCGGCAACAGGCGGTCTTGGTGACGTGCTTGGTTCATTGCCCGCAGCCCTAAAAAAAGAATATGAAGACGATATCGACGTAAGAGTAGTTATGCCCCTTTACGACGCGATCAAGCAGGAGTGGAGAGAGCAGATGAAGCTTGAGGCAGTATTCAACCTTCAGCTTTCCTGGAGAAACCTCTACTGTGGCATCCACAGTCTTGTTAAAGACGGTGTTACTTACTATTTCGTGGATAACGAATATTATTTCAAGAGAGGTAGTCTTTACGGCTTCATGGACGAGGCTGAAAGATACGCGTTCTTCTGCAAGGCAGCAGTTGAGATGCTCGGTGTCGTAGGCTTCTATCCCGACGTTCTCCATGCTCATGACTGGCAGGCGGCGCTCACCATTCCATATCTCAACTTCCAATACCGTTGGAGAAGAGAATATCAAAATATCAAAACCGTCTTCACGATCCACAACATCGAATATCAGGGACAGTTCCCGATGGACGTTTTGGGATACGTTTTCGGCTTTGACTATTCCGACTATCTTGAATATAATGGATGTGTTAACCTTATGAAGGGTGCTATCGAAATGGCAAACGTTGTTACAACCGTAAGCCCAAGATATTCCGAGGAGATCAGAGGAGATGAATACTCCCATGGTCTTGCGCCCATACTTAACAATAACGCCCACAAGCTCACAGGTATCCTTAACGGTATCGACTATAAGTATTATAACCCCGAAGGCGATAAGGAAATCTATCAGAACTTTGGCTCAGGCGAGCTTGATAAGAAGGTTAAGAACAAAACAGAGCTTCAAAAGGCTCTCGGACTCCCCGTAAGAGAGGACGTTCCGCTCGTTGCTATTATCTCAAGACTTGCATCCCATAAGGGACTTGACCTCATCCGTGAGGTAGCATACGGCCTTGTTGATAATAACGATATGCAGCTCATCGTTCTCGGTAAGGGTGAGGCACAGTACGAAAATTTCTTTGTTGACCTTGAGAGAAACAGAAACGATAAGGTTCGCGCTCTTATTATGTACGACAGAGATCTTTCCAAGCGCATTTATGCAGCTTGTGATATATTCCTTATGCCCTCAAAGAGTGAGCCATGCGGTCTTTCACAGATGATTGCATCCCGTTACGGAGCGATCCCTGTAGTAAGAGAAACAGGCGGACTTTATGACTCTATTAAGGGATATTGGTTGCTTAACGGCACCATTCTTGGCAACGGATTTACTTTTGCCAACTATTATGCAGGAGAGCTTTATGAGCGCACGTGTGCAGCTCTTGAGCTTTATCATGATAAAGAATTGTATCCTAAATTTGCAAAGAAGATTATGGATACAGACTTTTCTTGGGGCATTTCCGCAAGAAAATACTATATGCTTTACGAAAGAATGTAAAGCGACATCGCAAATACCTATTTCAATTTTGGAGGACACATGAATTACCAACCCACAGTGAACGAAATCACAGAAAATTTAGAAGGCAAGCTGGCCAGATACTTCGGCTGTACGTCTAAGGATGCTACAAGAGAGCAGATGTATAAGGCAGCTGCCATGACAGTAAAGGATATTCTCACAGCGAAAAGAGGAGAATATAAAAAGCACGTGAACGAACAGCAGGGAAAGAGAGTGTACTATATGTGCATGGAATTCTTGCTTGGCAGATCACTTAAAACAAACCTTTGCAACCTTGGACTTGCAGAAAACTATAAGGAATCTCTCAAGGCACTTGGCTTTGATCTTGACGATCTTTACGAATGCGAGCCCGATGCAGGTCTTGGAAACGGCGGTCTTGGTCGTCTTGCGGCTTGCTTTGTTGACTCTCTCTCATCACTTGATTATCCCGCAACAGGATTTTCGCTTTGCTATGAGTACGGTTTGTTCAAGCAGATGATCGTTGACGGAACACAGATCGAGCTTCCCGACGTATGGCTTCCCGGTGGCGAGGTTTGGCTCACACCCAGAACTGACCGCGTATTCAAGGTTAGACTTGGCGGTAGAGTTCGCGAGGAATGGCGCGAGGATCACATGGAGGTTATCTATGAGAACTGTGAAGAATATGAGGCAGTTCCTTACGATATGATGATTTCCGGTGCGGATTCCGAGGCAGTTTCTCAGCTTCGTCTTTGGAAGGCAAGAGATATCCACAACTTCAACATGCACCTTTTCTCTCAGGGCGAATATGCAAGAGCTCTTGAGGAAAGCACAAATGCTGATATTCTTACAAAGGTTCTTTATCCCTCTGATAACCATACACAGGGTAAGATTCTTCGTCTTACACAGCAGTACTTCCTTGTTTCTGCTTCTATTCAGAGCATTATCCGTGACCACATGGCTGTTTACGGTAACATCAACAATATCGCAGACAAGGTTGCTATCCACATCAACGATACACACCCTGCTCTCTGTATCCCCGAGCTTATGAGAATCTTCTTGGATGACTACCACTTCTCATGGGAAAAGTCTTGGGATATGGTTCAGAAGATCGTGTCCTATACAAACCACACAGTATTGCCCGAGGCTCTTGAAACATGGAACGAGGATATCTTCCAGCTCAAGCTCCCCAGAATCCACCAGATCATCAAAGAGATCAACGAAAGATTCTGCAAGGAAGCATGGACAGTATTCCCCGGCAACTGGGAAAAGATTTCCAAGCTCAGTGTTATCGGCTACGGCCAGGTAAGAATGGCTAACCTTTCCGTTATCGGTTCTCACTCCATCAACGGTGTATCCAAGCTTCACTCCGAAATCCTTAAGGAAACAACGTTTAAGGACTTCTATAAGATGTATCCCGATAGATTCGAGAACGTTACAAACGGTATCGCACATAGAAGATGGCTTTGCTATTCTAACCCCAAGCTTTCAGGACTCCTTGACGAGTGCATCGGCACAGGCTACAGACACGAGCCCGAGCAGCTTGCAAACTTTGCAAAGTATGCTGACGATAAGGCAGTACTTGACCAGGTAAGAAACATTAAGCACGAAAACAAGAAGGCATTTGCTGATCTTCTTTATAAGAAGACAGGCGTTGCACTTGATACACACTCTGTATTCGACGTACAGATCAAGCGTTTGCACGAATATAAGCGTCAGCTTCTTAACGCGCTTAATATCATCAACCTTTACCTTGATATTAAGGAAAATCCCAACCTTGACATTCAGCCCCAGACGTTCATCTTTGGCGCTAAGGCAGCAGCAGGCTACCAGATGGCTAAGGAAATCATCAAGCTCATTTGCTTTATCAGCCGTGAGATTGAAAACGATCCCGTTGTTCGTGGCAAGATTAAGGTAGTATTCCTTGAAAACTATAACGTAAGTATGGCAGAGGCTCTTATTCCTTCAGCTGAAATCAGTGAACAGATTTCTCTTGCAGGTAAGGAAGCGAGTGGTACAGGCTGTATGAAGCTCATGATGAACGGTGCTCTTACAATCGGTACTCTTGACGGCGCAAATATCGAAATGCTCGCAGCTGCAGGCAAGGATAATATGTATATCTTCGGTCTCACAGCTAAAGAGGTTGAAGAGATCTGGGCAAGAGGCTACCACTCCAACGAGTTCTATACAAACAACAACAGACTTATCAGAATCATCGACTGTCTCAACCGTGGCTTTGCAGGTCAGTCCTTTGCTCATATTTCAAGATACCTTCTTACAGGCATGGGCGTAGCAGACCCCTTCATGTGCCTTGCAGACTTCGAGTCCTATAGAACAACTCATGAAAAGATGATTGCAGACTATGCGGATAAGCAGAAGTGGAATAAGATGTCCCTTATGAACATTGCATCCTCCGGCTACTTCGCAGCTGACAGAAGCATCGAGGAATACGCAGAGAAGTTCTGGAATCTTAAGAAAATCACAGGAAACAAATAATAAATGTACAATCAACATCCCGAAAATGCCTCAACGAATAACGTTGAGATCATTAAAGAAAGAAAAGTTGGTTCGTCATGGGAAAACGCCTCGTATAGCGGGGCGTTTTCTGTAAATGATGACATCCGATTCAGAATAAGTGTTCCAACAAGTATGGGAACACAGGGAATAGTGTTGAGAATAAACCGCGACGGTGAAAACTATTGGGATGTTCCTTTGACTCTTTCAAGCTTTGAACTTGGACGCGAGGAATACGTTCTCGAGCTTAATCTCCGTCATCTTTGCGGACCTGTTCCCGCACTCTTCTTCTACGAATTTTTGTTCCTCCGTGGAACGAGAACACTTTTTACCGTCAGTGTAAATAACTATGACTTTGAGCTTGCATATCACTCCGAGTCAAAATTCTCCTTGCTCGTTTACGAGGATTATTTTGAGGCTAAGGAATGGTTTGGTAAGGGAATTATGTACCACGTATTCGTTGATCGCTTTGCAAAGGGTGAAATTGCGCCTTGGCATAGAGATGATTATATCATCAACGAGGATTGGTATAACGGAGTCCCCCAATATGCAAAAAATCAAGGTGATAGACTCAAAAACAACATGTTCTTTGGAGGAAATCTCAAGGGAATTGAGGATAAGCTCGACTATCTTGAGAGCCTTGGCACAAAGGTCATCTATTTAAGCCCCATCTTCAAGGCGTATTCAAACCATAAATACGACACGGGTGATTATATGACCGTCGACGAAATGTTTGGCGGTGAGGAAGCGTTCTGCTCCTTGCTTAACAAGGCTAAGGAGAAGGGAATGAGCATCATTCTTGACGGCGTTTTCAATCATACGGGTGACGATAGCCTTTACTTTAATAAATACAGAAAATATGACTCCGTCGGTGCTTGCAACGATCTCAATTCTCCCTATAAGGATTGGTTCAATTTCAAGTGCTATCCCTGTGACTATGATTCTTGGTGGGGAATAGATATCCTCCCCAAGCTCAATCAAAATAATGAAAGATGCCGTAACTACTTTGTTGGTGAAGGTGGAGTTATTGAAAAGTATACAAGGATGGGTATCGGTGGATGGAGACTTGACGTTGCCGACGAGCTTCCCGACGAATTTTTGTATCAGCTTCGCGAGAGCGTTCATAAGAATTCTAACGGTCAGGGCATCGTTATCGGTGAGGTCTGGGAAAATGCGGCGGTAAAGAGCGCCTACGGCAAGAGAAGAAACTACTTCCACGGCCGTCAGCTCGATAGCGTTATGAACTATCCCTTAAGAAACGGGATCATCGATTTCGTTACCTACGGACTTGCTGAAATGCTCTATAATGTTCTTGTTGAGCTTTATTCCTCATATCCAAGATGCGTTTGCGATTCTCTTATGAATATACTCGGTACACACGATACTGAAAGAATACTTACAGTGCTTGGCGAAAATTACCGTCCCGATGCTCCCAACGACCATCTCGCAGTTATGAGAATGACGGCACAGGAAAGAGACGTAGCTATAAAAAGACTTAAGATGGCAGCCATTCTTCAGTATACTGTTTACGGTATTCCGTCCGTGTTCTACGGTGACGAGGCCGGAATGGAGGGATATCACGATCCCTTCTGCAGAAGACCTTTCCCGTGGGGACGCGAAAACGAAGAGCTTCTTGCACATTACAGAAAGCTTGGTGAGCTAAGAGTTATTGAAAAAGCATTTGATAGGGGCTCATTCAGAGTGCTCGATCACGGCAAGGAAACTCTTACGTATGAAAGATGTAAGGAAGATTCACGAGTTGTAGTTATTGCCAACGGAGGAGAGAACATCTTCAGAACAAGACTTGACGGAAAATGGATAGATATGCTCACCTATGAGAGCTTTGAAAATTACATTTCCGTTCTCCCTAATTCCGCAAGAATCTTAAAGCAAATATAAAATAAAGGTATCGCTTTTTGCGATACCTTTAAATTTTTTAAATAAAAAACGAAAAAGTATTGATATATGCTTTTTTTTGTGTTAATATTATCATAGGTAATTATATTTATATATGAAGGATGCTTATGAAAGCCTTGAAAATATTGATATTTTTCACACTTTTAGCCATTTGTCTTTCAGCCTGTGCCTATTCGGACGGCACCGATAAAAAAGATGGTATTCTTCTTGACGGTGACGTTCTTTCATCCATAATCAAGGACGCACAGGATAAAGAAAACTCTCTTACAGCAAACGAGGGTGACGTGTTTTGGACATCGTCGGGAAAGATATGGCATAAAAGCGCAGATTGCTCATATCTTTCAAATTCAAAGGAAATCTATCATGGAACAGTTGACGAAGCAATGCTTGAGGGCAAGGAAAGAGCCTGTGACAGATGCTTTGCAACAGAAGAGGATAAGATTTATCTTGAGATTGAAAATGAGCCGATAAAGAACGGAGACGTCTTTTTCACAAGGGACGGAGCTTCCTGGCACAGTGACATAAACTGCAGTGCTATATGTGGAGCAGAAAAGATATATAACGCAAGTCCTGAAAAGGCCTCAGCGCTTGGAAAGGACAATTCTTGCGAATGTAATAAATAATTCATCTATGGTATTAACCGAAGGAGTATTTATGACGATCAGACTTGCAGAAAAAAAGGATATCGACAGAATTATGCATATTATTTCCGACGCACGCTCAAGCATCGGAAGACTTGGCATTGACCAGTGGCAATACGGATATCCCACAAGAGATATAGTTAAAGAAGACGTCGCACTTGAGCGTAGCTTCGTGGTGTGCGACGGTGAAAATATCTATGCAACCTTTGCCCTTATGATGAACGGTGAGCCGACGTATAAAAAGATTTACTGTGGCTCATGGCTTGGTGACGGTGAATACCTTGCATTACATAGAATCGCAATCGATTCAGCACATAGAGGACAGGGCATTGCCGAAGAGATTATTGAATTTCTCAAAAGATTTGCGTCCGAAAACGGATACGTAAGCGTTCGCGTTGATACACACGAGGGCAATATTCCCATGAGAAAAATGCTCGAAAAGAACGGTTTTGAATACTGTGGCACGATCCATCTTTTAGACGGTCAGTCCAGAGTGGCATACGAAAAATTGGTATAAGGAAATTATGGCAGAAAATAAAAGTAACGTTAAGATAATATCTCAAAATAAAAAGGCGTATCACGACTATTTTATCGATGAGAGATACGAGGCAGGCATTGAGCTTTTCGGCACAGAGGTCAAAAGCATTCGTGCAGGCAGAGTAAATTTAAAGGAATCCTATTGCGACATCAAGGACGGTGAGGTTTTTGCCGTTGGTATGCACATAAGCCCCTATGAACAGGGCAACGTGTTCAATAAGGATCCCCTTCGTCCCAAAAAGCTCCTCCTTCATAAGAGGGAGATACTCAAGCTTTTCGGCTTGGTATCACAAAAGGGATACACACTTGTTCCGCTTCAGATATATCTTTCCAATTCGCGTGTAAAAATGGAGATAGGACTTTGCCGAGGCAAAAAGCTCTATGATAAGCGCGAGGATATGGCGCGCAATGATGCAAAGCGCGATATGGAAAGAGCATTCAAATCACACAACGATTAAAATTGGAGAACTGAAATGAACCAAAGCTTCGATAATCAAAGATATATTGAATTACAATCAAAGCACATCAACGATAGGATCGAACAGTTTGGAGGCAAGCTCTATCTTGAGTTTGGCGGCAAGCTTTTTGACGATTATCACGCATCCCGAGTGCTTCCCGGCTTTATGCCCGACTCCAAGCTCCATATGCTTTTGGCGCTTAAGGATAAGGCAGAGATTGTCATCGTTGTAAATACCGACGATATCGAGAAAAACAAAATAAGAGGTGACCTTGGAATCACCTATGACCTTGACGTGCTTCGTCTTATAGACGCGTTCAAAAACGTTGGACTCTATGTTGGAAGCGTTGTGCTTACCCGATTCGAGTCCGTGCACCCTGCAGTTGCCAAATTCGAGCGTAAGCTTGAAAAATTAGGCATTAAGGTGTACCACCACTATACGATCCCCGGCTATCCCTCCAACGTAGCAAAGATTGTCAGTGATGACGGCTTTGGCAAAAACGAATATGTTGAAACTCAAAGAGAGCTTGTTATCGTAACAGGTCCCGGTCCCGGTAGCGGTAAGATGGCTGTGTGCCTCTCCCAGCTCTATAACGATAATAAGCAGGGAATTAAGGCAGGATATGCAAAGTTTGAAACCTTCCCCATATGGAATAAGCCCCTCCGTCACCCTGTAAACCTCGCTTATGAGGCTGCAACGGCTGACCTTAACGACGTAAATATGATTGACCCCTATCACCTTGAAAAATATGGTGAAATGGCAGTAAACTATAATAGAGACGTTGAAATTTTCCCCGTCCTCGATGCGATATTCAAGGGGATCTACGGTGATAAATCCCCCTATTTCTCACCCACTGATATGGGTGTAAATATGGTCGGAAATTGTATCATCGACGATGAGGAGGTAATAGACGCGTCAAAGAGAGAGATCGTTCGTAGATATTATGACGCACTTTGTGCCTATAGGGATGATGATACCGAGAGAAATAAGAATTCCGTTCAAAAGATAGAGCTTCTTATGCAGCAGGCAGGCATCACAAAGAATTATCGTAAGGTAATTGCTGCGGCAAAGGCAAAGAGTGAAGAAACCGGTGTTCCCACGGCGGCAATCGAGCTTGCTGACGGACGAATCATCACGGGTAAAGCAACCGACCTTCTTGAAAGCGTTTCTGCAATGCTCCTCAATGCATTGAAGGAGATAACAGGCATTCCCGACGAGATACACCTTCTCGCACCCGAGGTAATCGAGCCCGTTCAAAAGCTCAAATGTCAGTATCTTTCAAGAACCTATAAGAAGTTGAACGTAAATGAGATTCTCATCGCACTTTCAATTTCAGCACATACCTCTGCAACGGCGGCGCACGTGCTTAAGCACCTTCCCAAGCTTGCAGGATGCGATATCCACTCAACCGTAATGCTCCCAAGTGCCGACGTCGAGGTCCTCAAAAAGCTCGGACTCAACGTCACCTGCGAGCCCAAATATCAAATCAAAGAAATCTTCATTGGATGATATAATAAAAGCACTTGCAAATGCAAGTGCTTTTGTTGTTTTACTTGTTTTTTCTCGTGAAATCTTCGGTCACCGTTCAAAAACAACACACTGTGTTGTTTTTATCCTTGCTTTCCTAGCCCAAAACGAGTAGGCATCTCTCCAAAAAAGCGATTTCCGAGGAGCTGGTCGAGACAAGCTCGGCAGACTTCGGAAGCATCTCGGAAAGTTGGTTGCGATATGGAGACAGTCCTCGAAAAGAAGTTCGGAAACTTGGTTGCGATATGGTAACAATCCTCGGAAATGTTTAGGATATGTTAACTATTGTTCATTATCAAATGTATTCGATAGGCAAATGACCATAAATAATCTTATATTCTGCGGATTTATAGTATTCTTTTACTTTTTCTTGATTTTGAGAAATGTAATCATTTGCTCCTGCTATTAAAGCATCTATTAATCCAATTACATTTATGGAAACACTAGTATCACCAACAAAATTTTCTGCCACATTGCATAAATAGGAGTCGCCACAATGAGCAGAACAGTCTGACACACATAAAGAAAATGTATCTATAATACCATTTTTGTTATTACTATTCGATTTCAAATCGTTATTTCCAGCATGCAATACAGAACATCTTAAAGCATAGCAATTATTCCCGTCGAATTTGCTATTTTCCATCCCTTTGTTTATTAGTTCATTTTGAGATTTAGAAAATTCATAATATGGATATATCCATTTGTTAAACCATTCAACATACTCTTCGCGATGGGTTTTTCTATTATGTTCTATATTACTTAAAATATTAGGGAGTGTTAACGCCAATGCTAAAGCTGACACATATGCTTTGCTGTTTTTTGCAACTGTGATATCATTGATTATATCTTCTACCATAGACTAGTTATACCTTTGCTTTTTTCTTGTTTTTGGCACATATGGGACATCCAGTTCCATTATTTCTATGACTTATGGTTGCCTGCCATTCATGTTTGTTACTACATATCCACCATACTTTTTGGCTGCTATTAGGCATAACTTCAGTTGGTAATAATTCATTGTTTTTTTCATAATTCCATTCGTTAGCTAAAATTGGATTAACTGTTTGTAAATCGTTTTCACCTTTAACTGCATATCTGCCTGAACAATATGGACATCCTCTTCCTTTATTTCGGTTTTTAATCATCGCTTGCCATTCATGTCCTTTATTACATTTCCACCAAACCTTTTTGTGACTATTAGGAGTTACATCTTCTGGCATTAAATTTCCGTTCTTTTCATAATTCCATTCATTGGCTAATAGAGGATGAATTGTATTTAATTCGTTGTAACCTTTTAATATTTTTTTGTTTGAGCAAATTGGACATCCATAACCATTATTTCTATTAGCGATAGCTGCTTGCCATTCATGTCCTTTATTACATTTCCACCAAACTTTTTTATGACTATTAGGAGTTACATCTTCTGGCATTAAATTTCCGTTCTTTTCATAATTCCACTCATTGGCTAAAGTAGGATTAATTGTATGTAAATCATTATAACCTCTCAATATTTGTTTGCTTGAGCAAATTGGACATCCGCGCCCATTATTTCTATTGTATATTGTTGCTTTCCACTCGTGACCTTTGTTACACTTCCACCAAGCATTATATCCACTATTGGCGGTAAAGTGATATGGTTTGGATTCTCCGTTTTTTTCATAATTCCATTCGTTAGCTAAAATTGGATTAATCGTTTGTAAGTCATTATAACCTTTTAATACATTTTTACCTATACAATAAGGACATCCAACCCCACTATTTCGACTGCCTATTGTAGCTTGCCATTCATGTCCATTACTACATTGCCACCAAACTTTTTGTTTACTATTCGCAGTAAAATTTTCAGGTTTTAAAGTTTGATTTTTTATATAATTCCATTCATTTGCCAAAAATGGATTCGTAGTTTGCAAATCATTATAGCCTTTTAATACTTTTTTGTTTGAACAGTATGGACAGCCGTATCCCTTATTTCTATTATCTACTGTGGATTGCCACTCGTGACCTTTGCTACATATCCACCATACTCTTTTTCCACTATTAGCTGTTAAATGTTCTGGGATTAAACGACCGTTTTTTTCGTAATTCCATTCTTTTGCAATTTCAGGATTTACAATATACAAAGACCTATCCTTTTCAATGTAATCTCTCAAATTTTCGATTTCTATGGAATCTCTTTCAAGATCAATGTCAACATTTTCTCCGATTATTTCTTTTAAAATCATCTGAAGTATTGCCGAAAAGTTTTTTTCTACAACGTAGTCAATAGAACTATCGTTTAGGGGGGGCAATTTTTCTCTTATTCGGTACAGTTTAATTCCATCTTTTTGACACTTTCGATTTTTTGCTAAATCCTTTTGCTGTTTATTTTTATGCCAAAAATACCCATCATATTCAATTGCAATGTTTTTGGATGGGATATAGATATCTAATTCATAGCCTCTATCATTATATGAATGTATTACATCCAAACCATATTTTTGTAGATAATACACAAGTGAATATTCAGGAAGAGAGGTTCTACGTTCAGAATTGCACAATGGACAACCGCTCCCTGTGTGTCGACTATTTATTACTGCTTGCCACTCGTGTCTTTTATGACATTTCCACCAAACTTTTTTACCACTACCGCAAGTAAGTTTTGTGGGATCGAATCCAAGTTCATTATTCTTCTCCCAATCCCATTCTGCCATAAGTTGAGCATTATCGCTCACGTATTTCTTTTCTTTCTTTTCTGCCATAATGCTCACTCACTTTCTTGAATTTTGTTTATAGATTAATTATATCACGAATTATTAGTGAATGCAACGAATTTTGCAAATGTTTGGAATTTTAGGGGAATTCGCTCTTGAATTTTGTGAGGCAATGAGCAAAAGAGGTAAGGTTTATGCCTCGCAAAATTCTTCGGTCACCGTTCAAAAACAGCGCACTGTGCTGTTTTTTCACTGCGTTCGATTCCCCTCATTTTATGCAACGAAAAAATAACAAGGGAGCACTCTAAAGAGCACCCCCTTATTATTTTTTGGTGGACTCGAGGGGAATCGAACCCCTGTCCGAAAACCTCTTGATATGACCTTCTCCGTGGGCAGTCAGTTTTTATTACTTCCCACTAAGAACCGCCAACTGACAGGCAATTCTTAGTCCGTAGCACCTTTGTGCTTGATCGGTTCAGGTGCGACCACCGATGCAAGTTCACCACTACGATCACGCTCAGTCCGCAGTCGTGGTCCTCTGCGGAGGAACGGGTAGCCCACAGGCTACAGCACCGCCAATTGAAGCGCCCTAAGGCGCGTCAATTAGGCAGCCATTGCAACAGTATTGTTGTCGTTTAATTTAAAGTTTGAGCAGTTATCGGGATTACTCAGCCCGCCACGCTTATCATACCTCAAAATCCCCGTCGAAACCATTACGAGCCCATGTATGATGCTATATTATACACTATTTTCTTTAAATAATCAATAGATTTTTGACGAAAACAAATTTTTCTTGCTATTTTTATCAAAATATGTTATTATGAACACAGTGAGGTGAATTTATGTTTTTTGATATATTTAAGAAGAAAGAAAAGAAGAGTGACTGGCCCGAAAAAGCCATTTACAAGCCGCGCGATTTCGTTCGATTCAGACATCGTGGAGAGCTTCATTTCGGCTTCACTCACGAGGCTCATCTTGACGAAGAAGGAAACGTTCTTTACACAATTCAGATGGGTGGGGAATGTCCCACGTTCGTTTATAACTATAAAGAAGAAAATATCGTTGGAAAGGTGAATTGATATGAAAAAAATCGTTTTATTAATGCTCGTGCTTGCGCTTGCTTTGTCAACTGTTGCGTGCTTTGATGCAGGTGTAACAAATACTACAAGCAATAAAGCAACTAATACAACGTCTACTTCCGTGACCACAAACGGAAATGGTGAAAACCCTCCAAGTGAAGACTTGTTGCCAGATTTCTGCAAATCCGTTGAGGGTTCTAATGAGATGATAGCTGTGACACTCGATGATACTTATAATTATGACGTGTATTATAAGAAAACATCGGATGACGATTATTCAAAGCTTGATAATCAGCTTATTATTGAAGCAAATGGTGAAACCAAGTGTTATATTCTTGGAATTTCAGCAGGTAAATATGAGGTTAAGATTGATTTCATGGGTAAAGCAACCGAGGATATGGGTCATTTTGTTGCTCATAATATTTCAGTTTCTGCCCAGGATAGAAGCGGATATGCTCATTTTAACGCGAACGAGGGCGTTGGCGCTTACAATAGCGACGGCACTGTAAAAGAGGGCGCAAAGATAATCTACGTTACCAACGAAACTAAAAATACTGTTACATGTGAAATTAATGGTGAAACATATACCGGTCTTGTAAACATTTTGCAGGCACAGTATAAATCAAGCACACCTATGCTTGTTCGTATCATCGGCAAGATTACAACCAACCAGTGGAATTATAAAAATGTTGAACCCCGCCTTGCAGATAACTCAAATGCGACAAGTGATTTCTTTGAAAACACCTTCTCAAATGAATACGGTGAAAACCTTGCAAATCTTATAGTTAAGGTAAATTGCAAGGGTGGAGATCCTAAAACATATAATTACAAGACCACACCCACAGGGCTTACCGATGCAAGAATAACAGGAACAAGCTCATCAACAACTACTTATAAGGGAAGTGATTTCTCCTCTCTTAAGGGCAAAACAGTATACGATGACGATTCCTATTACAATATGCTCGAGGTAAAGGGCTCAAGCAATATCACTATCGAGGGTGTTGGCACTGATGCAGAGATTTTCCAATTTGGAATCAGCTTTGAAGAGTGCAACAATATCGAGATAAAGAATCTTACCTTCACAGACTATCCAGAGGATGCTCTCAACTTCCTTGGTGGTGACAGAAGTGACCTTGGAAGCTTCAACAGATATTGGGTGCATAGCTGTACCTTCAACCGTGGCTATAATGCCTGGGATATTTCAGGTGAACGCGATAAGTATGCAGGTGACGGAACAATTGACTTTAATAACGTGTCATACGTAACCGTGGCATATAACAAGTTTGACAACCCCAAAAAGACCATGCTCTTTGGCAGCAGTGACTCTCAGGCTTGTATGAATATGACCGTCCATCATAACTATTTCTACAAGGTTGAATCACGCTTGCCCCTTGGCCGTCATACAAACGTCCACGCGTATAATAACTACTATGAAGAGTGTGGCAACTGTGCAGACCTCAGAGCAGGCTCATACATCTTTAGTGAGAACAATTATTTCGATTCCACGTCCAAGCCCTTCATTCTTTCATCGAGCTATGCAAAGTCCTTTGGTGATATCTTTGTGGACGGTGGAAATCCCAATGCAAATATTGTTTCCTCAAGAGCTGAAACTGTGACAAGCACCTGCAAGCCCGACGGCTCAACGGATATGTCCAATTTCGATACGAAAGCTTCAGTTTTCTATTACGACAGTACAAACAAGAAGAGTGACGTTTCACTTATGCTTGATGCCGAGGACGTTCCTGCCTTCGTTAAGGATCATGCAGGCGCAGGTATGTTCAATTTAATTGAAACAGAAGAGTAAAATTAATATTTTAACGGGAAAATGCGCTTGTATTTTCCCGTTTTCTATGGTATAATAATATAAAATCAATTAAGAAAAGAGGTACTTTTATATGAGCAGAAGATTCAGAATGACAACGGCTCTTGACGTTGATGACGTTTTGCTTGAATGTGTGCCTTACGCGATAAAGCTGGCAAATGAAAAATATAAATTCGATCCTCCGCTTACTATCCACGAGGTTGACCGTTGGGGTAAGCTTGGAACACGCGCCGACGTAATATTCGAATTCTTTACCGAGGAATTTTTTAGAACGCAGCCCGTAATTGAGGGTGCTAAGGAATTCATTCGCAAGCTCTCACAGATGACCGAGGTGTTTATCTGCACGTCAGTTTACCCTCAGTTTATGAGCATTAGAGCTGAGATGATTATGCGCGAATTTCCCGAGATACCTCCCGAAAATATCTATATGGCGTCGAGAAAGGATAAGCTCAACGTTGATATCCTCCTTGACGACGGTATGCACAACGTATTCAAGTCCAATGCAGCGTATCCCATTCTTATGCGCCGTCCTTGGAACCAAAGTGCAACGGGCATGCTTGCAGTAAATAACTATGACGAATTCTTAAAGCTTGTTGAGGTTATCAGCTCAAGCTATTCAATGATGAAGGACGATTATAAAAATCCCTCAATCGTTGCATTGGTAGGACCTTCCGGCTCGGGCAAAACAAAGATTGCAGCAGAGCTTCTTGAAAAAGAATCAAGATTTGAAAAGCTTCAAAGCTACACTACGATAGATCCCACGTCAATCACAAGCAACGAGTGGTATAACTACATTGACAAGGCTGAATTTTTCAGTATGCTTGACAAGAAGGAGCTTTTTGAATCCACCATGTATGCAGGTCACGGCTTCGGCTCTAAGAAGAGTGACGTTGATGCCATTATCGGTGAAGGAAAGATTGTTCTTGCGATTATGGATATCTGTGGTGCGATGTCACTTAAAACTCACTATAAGGACGTTGTTACAGTTTATATCAAGCGAGATAAACGCGACCTGCTCAATTCCATTCTTGAAAAGAACAGCACCAACGAGGACAAGGTCAATAGAATAATCTCTATCGACGATGAAAGACGAAACGAGGAGATTTGCGACTATGTCGTTGAAAGTGATGGAAACTCAGTTGCTGCTGCGGAAAAGATTCTTGAGCTTTTGTTTTAAATAAAAAAACCTGACCGTATGGGTCAGGTTTTTTATTTATGCTTTTTTCTTTAAAAGGCTCATGATTTTGGGAGTAAGTATCTTTTCCATTTTGTAAACGAAGTATGCAATACCTGCTGCCACAACGATGCCACCGTAAATATCGGTGGGGAAATGAACGAAAACGTAAAGTCTTGTAAATGCCATAATAGCAGCCATTACCAAAATAACCTTGCCAAGCTTTTTGTGCTGTGAATTGATTGTAAAGGCCACTGCAAAGGCAGAGGTTGTGTGACCGGAGGGGAATGAGAATGATGATGGAACCTTAACGAGGCCGTCAACAAACACTGCATAATCACCTGCACAAGGACGAGGTCTTGCGATGAGGTTTTTAAGGATGATATTGTTAACAACAAGCATTACAAGGAGTGCTGCAAGAACCATGATGCCACATTTTCTTGTCTTTTTGGGAATTAGCATCAACACACCAAGTGCAATCCAGATTATTCCGTCCTCACCAAGAGAGGTGTAAAAGGGAACGGCAACATTTAAAAAGTCATTTCTTATATAGTTGCGAATAAAGAATAAGATGTCATAGTCGAATCTGAATAAGAGAAGTCCGATTTCAACAATGAGCAATCCGTATAGAAATATAAGAATATATTTCTGCTTTTTGTTTTGATCAAGCATAGTGTTTTTTCCTTTCTCAATTAAAATATTCTAAAAGCTCGGTCGGTGAGTCGATTACGTGTGTAGCGCCGCTATCGTAAAGCTTGTCCTTGGAAAGATATCCCCAAGAGACAGAAAGGCTTTCAAATCCTGCATTTTTAGCAGTGAGGATATCGATATTACTGTCACCTATAAGAATGCATTCTTCGGGCAAAAATCCAAGCTCGTCGGCTAATTTAAGGGCAACTGTAGGCTCAGGCTTTGCAGGCAGTCCGCTGACTGTTCCGTAAGCAGCTTTACACAAGCCCTCTGGTAAAAGCTGCTTTATAAGTGCCTTTACGTATTCATCCTGCTTGTTTGATAAAACGGCTATCGTATAGCGCTCTGAGAGGGATATGACAGCCTCTGAAATGCCATCGTAAAGCTTGTCTGTGTGCATATATGTTTTTTCATATGTTTTATCGTATGTAGCAAGTGCTAAGTCAACTATATCGGGATTACCCTCAGCCACACCGTCAGGAAGAGCTCTTGACATAAGATAACGTGGACCTCGTCCTATAAAGCTTTCTATCTCAGCATTTGTGCGAGGTGGAAGCTCTAATTGCAAAAGAGCCATATTGACTGCTTCGGTAATTGCAGGTATGGTGTCGGCAAGTGTCCCATCAAGATCAAAGATGAGTGCCTTTAAACAAGATTTCATAAAATTTCCTTCAAAGTAAGAATATATAAATATTATATCATAGATTTTTTCGTGTGTCAAATGTATTTGTTGTCAAATAACACAAAAAAACATCTAAAAAAATCAAAAATTCCGTAATAATTGCTATATGATATTTAATAAAAAAGTGTTATAATAGATTGGTGAATTTTTTATTATTATATGGAGGCATAAAGTGGTAAGAGAAGATTTAAGAAATGTTGCAATTATAGCACACGTTGACCACGGTAAGACAACTCTCGTTGACCAGCTTTTGAAGCAGGGTGGTATCTATAGAGAGAATCAGGCTACTGAAGAAAGAGTAATGGACTCTAATGACCTTGAGCGTGAAAGAGGCATTACCATTCTTGCAAAGAATACCGCAGTTAATTACAACGGCGTAAAGATCAATATTATCGATACTCCCGGACACGCCGACTTCGGTGGTGAGGTTGAGCGTATACTTAAGATGGTAAACGGCGTTATCTTGCTTGTTGACGCAGCAGAGGGTCCCATGCCCCAGACTCGTTTCGTTTTGCAGAGAGCGCTTGAGCTTAATCATAGAGTTATCGTAGTAGTAAATAAAATAGATAAGCCCGATGCACGTATTTCCGAGGTTATCGACGAGGTTCTTGAGCTTCTTATCGACCTTGGCGCAAATGACGAGCAGCTTGACAGCCCCATGCTTTTCTGCTCAGGTAGAGCAGGTACTGCAAGTGAGGATATGGATAAACAGGGAACAGACCTTAAGCCCTTGTTTGAGAAGATTCTTGATTATATTCCAGCTCCCGAGGGTGACGATGAGGGCGACCTTCAGCTCCTTATCTCCTCAATCGACTATAACGATTTTGTTGGTCGTATCGGTATCGGTAGAGTAGAGCGCGGTACAATAAAGCAGGGACAGGAGGTTATGATTTCCAACTTCCACTCTAAAGCAGCTCCCAAGAGAGCAAAGATCATTTCTCTTTACCAGATAAACGGTCTTGGAAGAGTTCAGGTTGAAAATGCAAAGATCGGTGATATCGTTTGCTTCTCAGGAGCTGAAAATATCACTATCGGTGATACTATCACATCCACAACATGCATCGAGCCCCTTGAATTCGTTAAGGTAAGTGAGCCTACAATGGAAATGACGTTTGCTGTTAACGATAGCCCCTTGGCAGGCCAGGAGGGTAAGTTCGTAACGTCCCGTCAGATTCGTGACAGACTCTATCGCGAGCTTCTTAAGGACGTATCTCTTCGTGTAAACGACGGTGACACAACCGACTCCTTCAAGGTAGCGGGCAGAGGTGAAATGCACCTCTCAATCCTCATCGAAAACATGAGAAGAGAGGGCTTTGAGCTTATGTGCTCCAACCCCCGAGTTCTTTATAAGGAAATCGACGGCGTTAAGTGCGAGCCCATGGAAAGAGTTACTCTTGACGTGCCCTGCGATTACGTTGGTTCAGTTATTGAAAAGCTTGGCAGACGTAAGGGTGACCTTATCGAGATGGTTCCTATCGGAAACAGAATGAGAGTTGAATACTCCATCCCCTCACGTTGTCTTTTCGGATACCGTTCTGAATTCTTGACCGACACAAGAGGTGAAGGTCTTATAAATACACTCTTTGACGGATATCAGCCCTATAAGGGTGAGGTAACTATGAGATTTACAGGTTGCCTTATCGCGTCCGAAAACGGTGAAACAACAAGATACGGTCTTTATAATACACAGGAAAGAGGACGCCTCTTCGTTGGTCCTCAGACAAAGGTTTATGAGGGTATGATCATCGGTGAAAACCCCAAGAATGATGATATCGCAGTTAATCCCTGTAAGGAAAAGCACCTCACAGCCATCCGTTCAACAGGCGCTGATGAAAAGCTCCTTTTGACACCTCCTCAGATATTCACACTTGAGGAAGCAATTGAGTATATCAATGACGACGAGCTTATCGAGGTAACACCCAAGTCCATCAGACTTCGCAAGAAGATTCTTAATACTGAGCTTCGTATGAAGGCACAGATGAGAGCAAGACGTGGAATCATTGACATTAAATAATTAATAAAAAGAAGCACGGAAAATTCCGTGCTTCTTTTTTATAATTTGATTTCCACTGCTTCACCAAACGGAAGCGAGTAGATAAGAATACTGTCAGGTCGTTTGCCAAGAAATCTTTCAATTGCCATTGAATAGTATTCAAGCTGACGTCCGTGACGCTCAGTCATCTTTTTAATAACGAGAGGTTCGTTGCCTGCTTCTTCGGGAGTGAGATAATCGGTCTTGTAGTCGCAAAGGATAATATTGCCGTTTTTATCCTCAAAGAAGAGGTCGATAACACCTTGAACAAGAATTTCTTCATCCTTGATATCATCCTTAAAATCAGCATCCTGAGTAAAATGCGATGCAGGGAGCAAGATATTAAATCTTTGCTCGCGATACGTTTTCTTTGCATTTTTAAGGAGCTTATAGAAATCACTTTCAAAGAATTTTGCTATTTGATTCTTGTTGATAAGCTCAGCCACCTGAGGTGAAATGAAGGCCTTGCTTACAAGTCTTGCAAGCTCGTTTTCAACGCCGTTTTTTTCGGCATTTTCGAAATTGCAAAACTGCAGGAAAAGGTGTGTTGCAGTACCTCTGTCGGCACTTGTGGACTTTGACTTGCTTTCGAAAAATTCCTCAATTTCAAGGATTTTTGCCTCGTCAAAGCTTTCAAGAGTTGCCGCATCGTTGTCAATATCGTCAAGTACTGTGGGAGTGAGCTTTGAAACGGAAAGCTTGGCAGGTAACTTGCTAAGATGTGCATATGAGTAGGAGAAATCAAGTCTTCTGCGAATGGTTTCCATCTCCTCGTTTGTCAGACCTGCACTCGTTTTTACCACTTTTTCGGTGCTGTTGTCTTGCTCAAAGTAATCAATAAGGTCGTCCTTTTCGATTTCGGTGAAATTATAGCTTATTCCGTCCTTTAAGGGATAGATAGCGCCAAGAATCATAGAGAGCCAGGAATTGCATCTTCTGATATTGAAATCGTTTGCAAAGGTTGACGTCATATACGCCTTTTCATTTAGCGTATTGAGATATGACTGAGTATGAGCACTTATATAAAGTCTTTCTCTTGCTCTTGTTAAAGCAACGTAGAGAATTCTCATTTCCTCGTCAATTTGTGCATTGTATAACTCAATGGCAACTGCCTCTCTTATGGGGGTGTTAAGACAAGCCATGCCGCCCTCATAGGCAAGCTTTAAGCCGATACCCACACGGGGATGATAGAGAAGATTTTCACTCAAATCGTCCATATTAAAGCGATGATGTGTATTGCACACAAAGCAAACGGGGAATTCAAGTCCCTTGGATTTGTGAGCCGTTACCATTTGCACGGCATTGGAGTCGGCGTCGCTTAGAGTGAACGAAGGCACCTTTTTGTTTGCAATAAGCTCGTTGATATAGGAGATAAAGTTGTTAAGTCCTTTGAAGGAGCCGGATTCGAAAAGTCTTGCCATCTCATAAAGTCTTGTCAGATTTTTAGAGTTTGCATTTTCATAAGAGCTCATGGAAAGATCTCTGTAAATATAACTCAAAAGCTTGTCTATCGGCATAGAGGTCGCCTTGCTTCTATATTCGGTGAGCTTTGAAATGAAATACTCGTTTTTTGCTTTTATCGTTTCGTTGCTTCCACTGTATTCCTTCAATGCCTCAAAGATCGAAAGAGAAGGGTCGGCGCTCTTTCTTATCTCGATAAGCTCGTCCATCGTGTAAGAGAAGATGGGTGAGTATAATGATGCCGCACAGGGGATATCTCTGTGGGGATTATCTATGGTTGAAAGTAATGAAAGCACCAAAAGAACGTCGGGTGTTTCAAAAAGATCGAATTTAGTGTTGTCAGCACAGGGGATATTGTAAAGTGCCAATGCCCTTGCAATATCACTTGCAGGAGTAACCGTTCTCATGATGATCGCGATATCACGGGGCTCGATCTTTGTATCGTCGGCTTTTCTTTCGTACTTGATGAGTCGGTCTATCTCCTTGGCGATCCAAAGAGCTTCACCGTTGATATCTATGCTTTCTTCCTTGTCGGATTCTTCGTCCTTTGGTTGCTTTGGAAATACGGCAACGTTTACTTTGGGTGAAGGAAGTGTTCTGCCCGGCTCATCCTTTGAGAAGATGAGATCGTCGCTTGGAGTATATTCGATGCTTTCTCCACAGTTTCCGAAAAGGAAAGAGAAGATTTTGTTTGTGAACTTGATTACGTTGTCATCGCAACGGAAGTTGTTAGACATGAATATAAGTCCACAATCATCGTCACTGCTTTCATCATAGAGAGGAAAGCTCTTTTTATAGCTTGCGAAAACGTCGGAATCCGCACCTCTGAAGCCATAGATGCTTTGCTTGATATCACCAACCATAAATCGGTTGTTTCCTCTTGAAATGAGTGTGAATATCTTATCCTGCAGCATATCAACGTCCTGATATTCGTCGATATAGATTTCGTCATATTGCTCCTTATATGCAAGAGCTATGTCACTTGGAGAGCCGTCCTCGTTTGTGAGAAGCTCGTATGCAAAGTGACTGATATCGGCAAAAGCAAAAGCCTTTCTCTTGATTTTTTCTTTAAGACCTTCCTCTTCAAATTCTGCCAGGACGTTGTAAAGAGAACGAAGGATTTTTGCAGTTTCCCTCATCGTCTGCTTAATGCTGTCCTCATCTAAGGAGAAGTATTTTGGAGCTATGCCTTCGATAAACTTCTTTTCTTCTTCTCTGAAGGAAAGACAAGCAACGATTTCGTCCGTCTTGTACTCCTTTGAAAGATTTTTGAGATTTTGAGGCTTGAATGAAAGCACAAGATCTCTTGATTTGTTGTAGTCGTTTTCTTCAAGCGCCAAAACAAGATTTTCAAAGAACTTCTTGTCACTTGAAAATGCGGCAAGATAAGCAGTCGACGCATGCTCTTCTTCTAAAATTATGCTGCAGCAATGCTCAAGTGTTTTGTAATAGCTTTTCGCACCACTGAGAAGATATGAATAAATAACCTTTCCTTGACGCGAATCAAAGAAAAATCCGTCAGCCTCGGTTTCAAGCTCGTTGGCTAATGAAAGGAGGATGGAAATACCTTCAAGCTTTGAAGCCAATTTCTCGTGCAAGTTAAGGAATACTTCGGAAAGAGCATCGCTTTGCTTGGCACTTGTAAAGTTTTCAACAAAGCTCAAAAATCCGTCATCGTTTTCGGAAGAAGCATCGTAATGCTTTTCTATGATGCTGTCCATAACCTCCTTGCGAAGAAGAGCCATTTCACCCTCGTCCGCGAGTCTGAAATTAGAGGGAAGTCCAAGTCTTTGGAAATTGGAGCGGACCAAATCGAGATAAAATGAGTCGATTGTGCATATTCTGGCACTTTCAAGCATAACAAGCTGCTTTGAGAGATGCTTGCTTGTGGGATTTTTTATAAGCTCTTCGGAAATAGCCGAAGAGATTTTTCTTTTAAGATCGGCTGCAGAAAGACGTGTGAAGGTAACTATCAGCATCCTTGAGATAGAGGCGGGTGCCTCTTCGTCGGTGAGCTTTCTTACTATTCTTTCGGTAAGTGTTGCAGTCTTGCCTGAGCCTGCCGCGGCAGAAATGAGCAAGGTCTTGTTTCTTGCATCAATTGCCTGTCTTTGCATTGGTGTCCAATTCTTACCCATTATTTGCCTCCTTTACCGGTGTTTTTGAAAGTAGATGCCCTACATATTGACTTCATTCTGCAATATCTGCAGGGACTGTTATCTCCTTCACGAAGGGGAATAGCATCAGCTTTGCCGTCCTTCAAGCTTTCGGCAACGCTTACGATTGTTTCTGAAAGCAAATCGTAGATTTCATCAAAGCTTTCTTCACTTGCAAGTCCCTTGCCGTAAATAGTGCCATCCTTTTTCTTTTTAGTGTGAGTGATAATATTTGTGTCAAGATCGTGATTTATAGCATAAAGAACGTCGGGATCATCGTTTAATAAGCCACTTCTTGAAAATTCATTTTGAATAAGCTTTTCAATCTCATCACCGTCACAGAACTTGTCCACTGATACAACGGGAGCATTTGACGAGAGATACTGTATGCCACCGGGCAAAATCTCGGTCGACTCATCTGCGCCAAACATTGCTCTTTGCTTGGGATTTTTAAGCTTGCAGATGGAGAAAAGATAAATAAGAAGCTGAGTGTTAAGACCGTTTTTGAGCTCCTCGAGTGAGAACTCCTTACTGCCTGTCTTATAGTCAACTATTCTGATATAAACCTTGTCATCCTTTTTATATGTGTCAACGCGGTCAGCGATTCCACGAAGAGTCAAAATACTGCCGTCGGCAAGATTGAATTCAAGAGCATCGATGCTGCCTTCGCCCATGCCCACCTTCAATTCAAAATGAGCAGGATAAAAGTCACTTGCCTTAAATTCGTTTATCAGATTCTTGACAATCATGAATGAAAGCTTGTTAAGACGGATAAAGAGATGCTTTGTTCTGTTTGAAAGGGCATAGTCCTCTCCAAGAAGCTCCGAAAGATATTTGCGAACCGTCTTTTTGAGAATCTCATCTATCTCGTCGTCGCTAAGCGTAAGGTTTAATGTGTTGGAGGAAGTAATCTCCTTCATAAACATCTCAAGGATATAGTGGATAAACGTTCCTATATCGTTGAGCTGGAAAGCAGCCTTTTTGGTTTCTCTGAGCTGCAAAACATAGGTGCAGTAGTAATCAAATCCACAAAGAACGTACTTTTCAAGTCTTGACTGAGTAAGAGAAAGTCTGCTTCCGAAAAGCTTTGTTGCAATATCCTTGTCGATGGAGCATTCCTTTTGAGAAACGGGGATTTCAAGACTTTTGATAAATCTTTGATTGTCGGTTGCAAGAATATCCTTGATAAATTTTGAGCCGTCCGCATTCTTGATTTGAGGATATAATGCTTTAGCGCTCTCTATATTCCATATCTTGTCTACGTATGAAAGCTTGTCCTCTTTGATTTCGTGCATGGTGGGGAAGAGCGCGTGAATTCTTTCGATAGCAATTGAATTTCTTTGCTCCTGACCGTCAGCGCGAAGTGAGGAATGTGTGATGATGAGCTTTGACTGTGGAGTTGCAAGGGCTCTGTACAAGTAGAAAAGCTCCTCGCTTGTTTTTACGTTTGCATTTGAAGAAAGCTCGATGTCAAGCCCCTCTAAAAGCTCCTTGTCACTGTCCGTAAAAATGCCGTTGTCCTTGACTGAGGCAGGGAATTCTCCCTCGTTAAGTCCCATAATGATGGCGGTTTTAACGTTTCCCGTTCTGAGCATTGAAGCCGAACCTATGGTCACCTCATCAGCAGACGTTGGGATCGTTCCAATATCACTTTCGGAGAACATAAGATTAAGTGCAGCAGCAAATTCTTCAATTTTTAGAGAACAGTCACCGACGGTTGAGGAAAGGTCATAGAGGATATTCAAAGTAAGAGAATAAAGCTTCATATCCTCGTCAGCAGCCTTTTTATTGCCCTCGGCAAGATGACTTGCACAGGATTGGCGAACCTTTTCGGTAATGCTTGAGCTTTTTAAAAATTCAAGTGTAGCCTGGCACATCTCCTTTACTGAGCTTGATGCATCAAGTCTTGTAAAGTAAAGTGAGAGGGCAGAGATTACCTTATCCTTTACGGAGTTTGCAATAGAAAGGATTCTTTCACCCCTATGCGTCATATTCGCAGAATAGCCGTCAGGGTTCATGGTCCATTTTTCTTCAAAAAATTTATTTCCGTTAATATTCCATGTTGTAACGTAATCCTCAAAAATATCAATATCAAAGGGATCAATGTCACAAAATCCCGATTTTAAGTGAGCAATAAGGTTTGATCCTTTAAAATTGCTTTCCTTTACCTTAAGGGCACTGAAAATAAACTTTGAAAGTGCCTTTGACATAAGGTCGGTTTTTTCACTCATAAAAAATGGGATTTCATATTTATCAAGTGAAACGTCAAGAATTCCTCTGTATTTTTCACTGTCTCTTAAAATGATTGCAATGTCGTTATATCTTGCACCGTTTTCAATTTCCTTGCATATCAAGGTAGCAACGGTATCAGCCTCGGAATATGGAGTGTCGCAAAGATATAGCGAGATATCCTCACCGATTTCGTCATTGAACGGCTCAGCTTCAAAATTCCATACGTTGTTTTGAAGGTGCTTTATCGCCATTGAATCGGTTCTTTGAATTTCATCAAGAAAAACCTCGTCATATTTTGCTGAGCTGATGCTCTTTTTAAGCTTTGACACAGTTTGTCTAAGGCTTTCAAGATGGATGGATTTATCTCTTGGCGTTTTGATGGGAAGCGTAATATACAATTCATCGCAAAGCTCCGAGATCCTTACGATAAAATCAAGCTCTTGCTTGGTAAAGCCGGCAAATGAATCGAGATATACGTTCATGCCCTCAAAAATATTGTGCTCTTTAAGTATCTCAAGTGCCTTTGAGATATCGTCAGCCGAGTCGGAAAATTTATCCGAAACCAAGGAGCAATAAGCCGAATATATAAGAGAAATATCTCTGAATTTCGAATACGCAGCACTGTCCGTATCCATTTTTGAGCAAGCAAGCTCAAGCTTTTTTGGGGATACGTTGTAGGCCTTAAGCTCCTGCACCGCAGAGAGCATTTTTGGTGTGAGTGAAAAATCACTCGGCTCACCCGTCTTGTATTCTTCGAGCATGGGAGCAAGCTCTCTTATCGTATTCCACATAAGGAGTGCCTTTGCTTGCTTTGTCGCAGTGTTGTAGGAAAGTCCACCGTAGGTTCTGAAGATTCTGTTGCAAAGACGTGAGAAGTTAAGCACCTCAATGTCAAGCTGAGCACTTGCGGGAAGGCTTGAAACGATAACGCGCTCCACTGCAACGGTTTCTTGCTCGGGCACTATAAAAAATGCTTTTTTGCCTTGCTTTACGTCTGATTCAAGGTATTTATAAAGTACGGTTGTTTTTCCCGAGCCACAAGGTCCGTAAATAAAATGGATCATATCAGCTCTCCTTTCCTTCGATTATTCTGAGATTTCGCGATATTACCGACTTCCCACGCCATGAGTAAGCTCTTTTTGAAAATTGCTCGTCACTCATAGCCTCTATTTCGTGGCTATTTAAGGAGGTGGTAAGATCGTTTTTAAAAAATTCAATGCTTGTAAATATTGTGTTGTTTTTGATAGCGCTCTCGGTATAAGGACATACCTCCTGGCAAATGTCACATCCCCAAGCACATTTGCTTTCCTTTATCCTTCTTGCTTCTTCTTTATTAAGCTCTCCCTTTTTCTGAGTAAGGGATGAAAGACAAAGATCGATATCCGTCTTAACAGGACAAGATGAAATGCATTTTTTACAATCCATACAATGCTTGATTTCACTTGCCATTGAGGGAAGAGAAGCATCGGTGATTATCTCACCTAAGAAGACGTAAGAGGAATGCTTTTTGGTTATAAGTAAGTGATTTGTGCCGATAACGCCAAGACCTGCCTTGGCAGCAGCGTTTATTTCGTTGATGGGGGAGTGATCTGAAAATCCAGCAAAGGCATTTTCGGGATATTCCTTTTTCAGTGTTGAAATGACGTCTTCAAACAGTGATTTGAAAAAGAGATGATAATCCTTGCTCACGGCATAGGATGAAATATTGCGATTTTCCAAGGAGTCACGAGTGAGGTAGGGAACGGCAAAAATTATGACCGAGCCGCTTGAAATACCGCATCTTTGCAAAAGGTGTGGACGCGTTATCTCACACTCTCCAAGCGAGAGAGAAGAAACAAGATCTATATTCAATTTACCAAGCTCTTGCTTAACAAGGTTAATCACAAATATCACCTCAATCCAAGTATTTATACCCCTATTATAAACCAAAATCATAAAATTCTCAATAGATTTTAGCAAAAAATTTTAATATTTTTTATATATAAAAAATATTAAAAAATATTCTAATGGATTTTTGGCATTTTTTTGTTCAAAAAAAATTCATATTTAAGGTATAAAATGGTTGGTAATTAATTTATATCTACGGAGACGTAAAATGAACGATAGAAATATACTCGCATGCCCCGTGTGCAAGGCAGAGCTTGTCAAGGAAGAAAAAAGCTATTTTTGTAATGGTGCAAAGCGTCATTGCTTTGATATTTCCGCCTCAGGACACGCAAATCTTTGCCCCGGCAGATCAACGGGTGGTGACGATAAACGCGCGGTAAGATCAAGAACCGATTTTTTGAATCTCGGATACTACGCGCCGATTTCAGATAAGATATGCGACATCCTCTCCGACCTTTCGGGAGAGTCATTCATTATAGATGCAGGATGTGGAGAAGGATACTATTCAAACAATATTGCAAGTAAGACAGGTGCTTGTGTGCTTGGCTTTGATCTTTCAAAGGAGGCAATTATTTCCGCCTCAAAAAGCGCACGCAGGAGTTGCCTTGACAATGCAAGATTTTTCGTGGGTGGTATATATGACCTTCCCGTAATTGACGGCGGTGCGGATGCCATTACAAATATCTTCGCTCCTTGCTCCGAGGAGGAGTTTTCAAGAGCCTTGAAAATTGACGGAAGACTTGTGGTTGTAACTGCGGGAAAGAATCATCTTTTGGGGCTTAAAAAGGCTATCTACGACAACGTATACACAAACGACGAGCGTGCTGATATGCCAAAGAATATGCAGCTTGAAGAGAAGCATACCGTTTCGTACGTTGCGACTATCGAGGGTGCAGATGCGGTAAGAAATCTCTTTTCCATGACGCCCTATAGCTATAGAACAAGCGAAAAGGATATGCAAAAGCTCAATGCTCTTACGTCGGTGACAACTGAAATAGAGGTTGACATTTTCGTTTACAGAAAGGTGGAGAAGGAATGATATCTATCTGTGTTCCAATGTATAACGAAAGCTCCATCATCGAAAATACTGCAAGAGTACTTTTTGACTACATGTCAAAGCATTTCGGTGAGGATTTTGAAATAGTATTTTCCGACGATGGCAGCAGTGACGGCTCTGCTGATATAGTTAAAGCGTTGTCATTGCCCCGTGTCAGAGTTGTGGGCTATGAAAAAAATCAAGGCAAGGGATGTGCAGTCCGTCATGGAGTGCTTTCGACTGTCGGTGATATAGTCATCTTTACCGATGCCGACCTTGCTTACGGTGTTGAAGTGATTGAAAGTGCCATTTCTGAGATGAGAAGTGGCAAGTGCGACGTTTTGGTTGCATCCCGTGCCTCTCATCCGAGAGGATATGAGGGATATACTCCCATAAGAAAGCTTGCCTCAAGGGTGTATATAAAGATTCTCAATCTCTTTGGAGGCATTAAAATTTCGGACGCGCAATGTGGCTTTAAAGCATTTGACGGAGAAAAGGGAAGAAGAATCTTCTCCCTTTGCAAGACAAATAACTTTGCCTTTGACCTTGAAGTGATTCTCTTTGCTCAAAAAATGGGATTTAAAATATACGAAATGCCAGCAATGATCGTCAATCATAGAGAGTCAAAGGTCAATGTTTTAAGAGATGCACCCAGAATGCTTAAAGAGGCAATGAGCATCAAAAAACGAGTAAAAAACACAAAAATCTGATTTTTTCTTGTCAAATAATAGCACAAAACCGAAAATAACTTTATTATTTATTAATAAAATATAAAATTGCTATTGCAATTTAAAATGTTTTGTGGTAAAATCAGTTAAGAATATAAAAATTTAACTTGGAGGCATATATGAATTTACAATGGATTCTCTTGGCGTTCTTCTTGGCTCATATGATCTGGGAGATCTTCATGGCTCTCACAAGACCGATGCATAGGAACGTTTTGAATCTTATAAGTATACCGGTCGCGTTTTTAATAGCATTTACCTTGCAGGTAATGGGCTTGTTCCAGGCTGGCGCAAACTGGTTGCTTGGCTTAGTTGAGCTTGAAAGCTATGTAGGACCTGAGCTCAGTGAATTTGCTGCAGCATATCTCAGCACAATACTCAGTCCCGCTCTCTTTGTCCTTGTTTACTGGATTATTATCTGGCTTGTAAGATTGATACACGTAAACCTCATTTCTAAATTTATCGAAAACAGACAGATCAAAAAGGAAAAGCGTTTGCTTAAGATGGCAATCAAAGAGGAAAAGGTTCTTGTTAAAGAACTTGTTCGTGCCAATGAAGAAGAAGCAATGGCTCTCAGAGAGACACTCGAGCAGAATGGCTTCAATCCCGATTTGATGGATGATTACGATATTCTCGATGAAGACGATATCGAGGATATGGTAGAGGATAGAGTAAAGCGTGAAAAGAGAGCAATCAAGAGACTTGGTTGGTTCAAGGAAAGTAAGGAAAAGAAATCAGTATCCATTATCGCAGGTGCTGTCAGCGGCTTCCTTGCATTTGCAATTGCTTTCATGCCCGTGTTCTACACGATGGGTGTGTTGTCAGACATCACTAAGTCCATAGATCACGAACATCCCGAGGATAACTACAATAAGATTTATCTTGCAATCGATTTCGTAGATGACAATCTTGTCATTCCTTACGAATCAAGCTTTGTTTATCAGATATACGATAGCATGGGTCTTGTGGACCTCATGAACGGCACTGTAATGCTTGGCGGTCAGCTCATCGTTGACGGAGAAGTACAGTATGCTGATACGATTGGTAGAGACGTTCTTACAAACACCATTAAGGTTGTTACTCAGGTAATGTCCAATAATCCCAATCCCGAGGTTCTCAGAAATGCGTTGAACGGAATCATTACCGAGCCACTCCTTTTCTCATTCATCTACGATGCAATCGAGAAGATCATGGCTGATCAGGAGGTTCCTGACGATTATGACGAGTCCGACATCCTTTCAACTATCAAATATCAAATCATAGCAAACTACAAGGCTCCCACAGAGCCCACAATGCCTACACAGGATATGTTTGCTACTGAAGAAGAATATCAGGCAGCGCTTTTGCAGTATGAAAAGGATCTTGCTGATTATACAGCCAAAGCAGCAGCTTATAAGGAAATGCTTACAGGTGATATCGAGGCTTTGACAGACGTCATCGTTACCTTGGTTGAAAAGAAGCTTATTGCTGACCTTATCTCAGGAGCTAATGATTTCGACGCATTGCTTTCTGATAAGGATAACATTAAGGACCTTCTTGGAACAATGTCCGGTCTTTCCGTTTATAACGTAGTAATGACTGGCGCATTTGATAGCGGTATCAACATGATCGGTCCTATGCTTGGCGTTCCTGCTGATAAGCAGGCCGGTACTGATGCATTCATTTCGCAAATTATAAATGCTTCCAATAATGTTAGTGATATGAGCGCTGAGGACTTGGCAAGTCTTAAGACATTGTTTATTAACGCTGCAAGCGCAACGTATGCAGATAACAACACACTTCCTGCAGGTAGTATTTTGGCTTATGTAGCCGATCCTCTTTACTCTGCAGAAAAGATTAAGGACGAGCTTAAGGAGTTGAAGGATCAGTTTGATTCCTACGATGCTCTTGCAACTGAATTGAAGGGATTGCAGGATAAGCTTGCATCCGGAACATCTCTTACAGCTGAAGAGCAGGCAAGACTTACTGAATTGCTTGAAATGCAGGATGAGCTTGGTTCACTTGCTTCCAAGGCGGATGAATTCAGTGCTTTGGTAGAAACCAAGGCTGACGAGGTAGAAGGCTTCATCTCTCAGTTTGAAGATAGACTTAAGGGCTTTACTCCTTTTGTAAACTACTTCCTCAACTGGATGAACGTTCAGAAACCCTTCATGCTTTCCGGTGTTGATACAACAAACGCTCCTCTCAGCATCATTGCCGGCGGATCGGTTTACGTATGTAATACAGATAGCCTTAGCATCGACACATTGCTTGACTTTGCTTTAGGCGATGATTCCACTGAAGGTGATTCCACTAAAGGTGGCTCCACAGAAGGTGGCTCCACAGAAGGTGGATCAGATAGTGTAGATGATCTTTTGAATACAAAGGTTGATGATTTCCTTGACAAGATTCCTATGAGATCATTGCTTGAATCCTTGACAATTAAAGAAAAGACTGAAGATGACGGCGTTGAGCTTTCACCCGTTGCAGACCTTATCAATTTCTTGATTGAAAAGTATGCAGATTCAACAACCGGCAATATGTCACATGAAAACTTCACAACAGTTCTTTCCGGATTCGTTGCGATGAACGCTGAAAACGATTCTTATTCCGAAACGTTGGCAGCATCACTTATCTCCGGAGAATTCGAATATAACGGTGTTACTGTTGAAGAAATGAAGAGCTCCATGAAGTTCGGCGATGACTGGACAGAAGAGCTTAAGAAGAACGACAGTGAAAAGCTTGTTGATATTATCTTTACAATTATTGACCTTATGGGTGGTTTAGGCGGCTCTGAAGAAGAGGTTGCAGTTGCTTCTGAAGATGAATTGGGAGCAATGATGGATATGCTTTCAATCCTTGGAAAGACACTCGATATCATGGCAGATACTTACTGTCTTGAAGAGCTTCCTCAGCTTATGCTTGAAGGTCTTTTGAAGAATGAAATGCTTAGCACAGTAATGACACCCACAATGCTCAACGATTATATGAGCCAGATGGAAGCTGAGGATTTCTCATACGAAACATTTATGAACGACTTGGTTGAGAAGTTCACAGGCTTGCTTGACAAAGTGAACGGTGAGGGAGGTATCGAAGGATGAAAAAGCTTTTGTGGAAATTGTTTACCTTGATACTTTGCATCGGCATTTTGGCAGGTGGTGCTTATTTGAGCTACTATATGACTGACTTTGATGCTATCGTTAGTGACTTCAATGAGGTTATGGCAGCTCCTTGGATTTCCAATTTGGATATTGATTTCGGTGGTGAAGAAACACCTGATAGCGGTGAAGAAACACCCGACAACGGTGAAGAAACACCCGATAACGGTGAAGAAACCCCCGATAGCGGTGAGGAAACACCTGATAATAGTGAGCAGAATCCCGAAGGATCTCAGGAATAAATCAAATAACAATAAAAAAGAACCGAGAAAATTCTCGGTTCTTTTGTTTTTTATTTAATTAAATTTCAAGAGCATCAACGCGTCTTAACCATTCTTCACTGGACGTGTCACTGGGCATCTTGAGGTCGCCTCTTGGTGAAAGGCTAATGCCGAATACCTTGGGACCGTCGGGCATGCAAGAACGTTTGAATTGCTGCGCAAAGAAACGCTTAATAAATACTCTCATGCAAGAGATGATAAAGCTGTTTTCATACTTATCACCAAATGCAATTTGTGCGATTCTGTAAAGCTTTTCAGGAGAGTAGTGATAAGTGAGCATATAATATAGGAAGAAATCGTGAAGCTCATAAGGTCCGATAATGTCCTCAGTAATTTGAGAAATCGTGCCGTTTTCAGTAGAAATAAGCTCGGGACTTATAGGAGTTTCAATGATATCCTTTACAGTGCGTTTGAACTCAACACTATCTGATTCGTTTGCATAAAAGTTAAGTACGTGTGCAATCAATGTCTTGGGAATGCCTGCATTCAAAGCATACATTGACATGTGATCTCCGCCGTAGGTGGTAAATCCAAGTGCAAGCTCGGAAAGGTCACCCGTACCAATAACTAGTGCGTTTTCACCGTTTGCAATGTCCATAAGTATCTGAGATCTTTCTCTTGCCTGAGCATTTTCATATACGGTGTCATAAACCTCAGTGCTGTGACCGATGCTTGTAAGATGAGATGCAACGGCATTTCTTATGTCGATTTCACGAAGATCAACGCCAAGCTCGTTTGCGATTGAACAAGCATTATTTTTTGTTCTCTCGGACGTAGCAAAGCAGGGCATAGTAACTGCGATAATGTCCTTAAGATTTCTTCCCATGATCTTGAATGTGTGAGCCGTAGAAAGAAGAGCCAAGGTGGAGTCAAGTCCACCTGAAATGCCGATAACGCATTTTTTAGCACAGGAGCTTTCAAGTCTTTGCTTAAGACCGTAAGCCTGGATAGAACGAACGGCCTTTATATTGCGAGCAAGCTGCTCAGCATCGTCTGAAACGAAGGGAGTGGGGTCGATATATCTTGATATTTCAGTTTCTTCAATCTCGAGGTCGAAGGGAACGTTAACGATATTTTTAGCAGCATTTGTGGTTACTGTGTTTCTTCTGCGGCGCTCGAGAGATATCTTCTCAAGGTCAACGTCAGCTGTGATGAATTTATCATTTGAAAAATCAAAGGGAATTCTTTCGGAAATAACACTTCCGTTCTCAGCAATGATGCTATGACCGGAATAAACTACGTCGGACGTGGATTCACCCTCGCCACAGTTTGCATAGATGTATGCAGAAACAGTCTTTGCTGATTGACTTGCAACCAAAGTTCTGCGATATTCATCCTTTGCAACCACCTCGTTAGAGGCTGAAAGGTTGGCAAGTAATGTAGCACCTGCAATGGAAAGCATATTGGAGGGGGGAGTATTCACCCATATATCCTCACAAATTTCAATGCCGAGCTTAAGCAAGGGCATGGTTCTGCAAGAGAAGAGGATGTTTCTGCCAAAGGGAACGTCCTTGCCGTTGAAGTGATATGAGAAATTCTCTTCGGGACAGGGAACGAAGTATCTGCCCTCGTAAAACTCACCGTAGGTGGGAAGATTACTCTTAGCAACAACACCAAGAAGCTCACCACCCTTAACCACTGCAGCGCAGTTGTATATTTTATTTTCATAGGACATAGGAAGTCCCACGATGCTAAGCATGTCATAATCCTTAGTTTCGTCGATATATTTTCTAAGAGCCTTGTCCGCACTATCGAGGAGGACGTTTGAGAAGAACATATCGGCGCAAGTATATGCAGTTATACAAAGCTCAGGGAAAACAAGCACCTTAACGTGCTTTAAGCTTGCTTCCTTTGCTATGCTTATCATTTCGTTTGCGTTATAAGTGCAGTCTGCAACCTTTAGCTTGGGAGTCGCACACGCAACCTTTAAAAAACCGTGTTTCATTGGATAGCATATCCTTTCAAAAATTATATCACCTTATATTATAAATAAAAATTTATAAAATTACAATACAAAAATGAAATTTTATTGACAAAATTCTTGAATAAAAGCAAAAAATGTTGTATAATTGTATCAATAGAACCCGAAAGGATAGAAAAATGGTTAAATTAATTATAGTTAGACACGGAAATAGCATTGGAAATTTCAAAAGAATATTTATCGGACAAACTGACTGGGGACTTTCCGAAATAGGAGAGGAGCAGGTAAAAAGATTGACCGAATACCTCAAGGAATTTCATATAGATAAAATTTATTCAAGCGACCTTTGCAGAGCATATAACACAGTTTTGCCCACTGCAGAGCGCCTTGGAATGGAGATTCACAAAAGAGAAGGGCTTCGCGAGATTTACGCAGGTGAGTGGGAGCAAACGACCTTTACCGAGCTTGCCGAAAAATTTCCCGAAACCTATTGGACATTCCAGAATGATATTGGAAATGCCCATCCCGACGGCGGAGAGAGCATCAAAGATGTGTTCTATAGAATCAAGAATACTATCGAGCAGATTCTTGCAGAAAACGATGGAAAAACAGTTCTTATCGGTACGCACGCTACGGTTATTCGCGTTATGAATTGCCTTTGGCACGGTGACACTCTTGAGAACCTTCAAAAGTATGATTGGGTGACTAATGCAGCAGTTTGCCACATAGAATACGAGGACGGCAAATACAACGTTGTTGAGTACGGTCACGATGATCACCTTGAGGGAATAATCACTCACGTCGGTGTAAAAAAGCAGGATTGATCAAACAAAAAATGTCGATTTTTCGTTGTGCATATTGCACAAAATTAACGAAAGGTCGATATTTTTATATATAAACTATTTACAACTAAAATTAGTTGTGATATAATAAAACCAGAAAGAGAAATCTCTTTCTTTAAATACAACTCGAAAGGAATGATACTATGAAGATTACTATTGTTGGTAGACAGATGAATGTTTGGGATTCAACCAAAGAAATGGCTGAAAAGAAACTTGAAAAGCTGAACAAATATTTTGGTTCAGAGGCCACCGCAACAGTAACATTCAGTTGCAAGCGCGAGCGTGATAACGTTGAAATCACTATTCACGGCGCTAACACAATCTTTCGTGCTGAGGTCGATGACACGACCTTCCAAAACGCAATGGATCGTTGCGTAGAAGCTATCGACCGCCAGATCAGAAAGAACAAGACAAGACTTGAAAGAAGAACAAAAGAGGGTGAATTCTACGTTCCCGATTTCAGTGAATATCTTGATGAAGATCCTGAATTTATCGTAAGAACAAAGGAATTTGAGCTTACTCCCATGTCCGTTGAAGAGGCGATCATGCAGATGAACCTTATCGGTCACCAGTTCTTTGTTTTCTTTAATGACGAAACAGGAAACGTTTCTGTAATTTACACAAGAAAAGACGGAACGTACGGACTTATCAACCCCATTATTTACAAATAATATTGATTTTCACCCACCGCGCAAGCGGTGGGTTTTTTGTTTGCAAAATATTCAAAAATCCGTTGACTGAGATGTGATGTTGTGATATAATAATTAAGTTGATTTCAGTAAAGGAGGTATGAAAATGGATAAGTATAAAAGACTGTTATCAAATACGCTCATTTTGTCAATAGGCACGTTTGCATCAAAGCTTTTGGTCTATTTTTTGATGCCTCTTTATACCTATATTCTTTCAACCGAGCAATACGGAACAGCCGACCTTATAACCAACGCAGCAAATTTGCTCATCCCGTTTTGCTGCATCGGTATAACGCATGGAGTTTTTCGATTTGCCGCAGATGAAAAAGAGAATAACAAGGTAGTTTTCTCATCGGGAGCATGCGTGCTTTTGATTTCGAGCGCAGTATTTTTGCTCGTATCTCCGCTTATAGCATTAGTACCATTGATCGAGGATTTTGCTTGGCTCATCGTTCTTTATGTATTATGCTCTAATTTTCATACTCTTGCTAAGGAATATATAAGAGCAAAGGGAATGTTAAAGCTCTATGCAGCACAAAGCATACTTGGAACGGCTCTTGTTATAGTCTTCAACCTTATCTTCTTGATTCCACTTAAGCTTGGAGTGACAGGATATGTTTTGTCCGTTGCCGTTGCAGATGCGCTTGGAACTTTATTCTTGGTCGTATATGCAAAGCTTTATAAGGATTTCTCCTTTAAGCTTGTTTCAAATGCAAAAATCAAGGAGATGCTTAAATACAGTCTTCCCATGATGCCAACAACCGTTATCTGGTGGATAACGAACGTGTCTGATAGATTTATTGTCGCGTATATATGTGGTGAGGGTGAGAACGGACTCTATTCAGCAGCATATAAGATACCTACAATCATCGCGTTGGTTGCAGGAATATTCAACGAAGCATGGCAAATATCCGCAATATCCGAAAACGAGGACAGGGAGGGAATAAGCAAATTCTTCTCCGAGGTTTTTGAAAGATATCAAGCCATCTTGTTTCTTGGATGCTCAATGCTTATTCCGTTTACGCCACTTGCAACAATCATATTGCTTGACGCTAAATATTTTACTGCGTGGAGCTTTATGCCCGTTCTTCTTTTGGCAACGGTTTTCTCATCACTCGTTACCTTTATAGGCACAATATATACCGTTAAAAAGAGAACGGTCATGTCACTTGTGACCGCAGCATTCGGTGCTATACTCAATATCGTTTTAAATATTATTTTGATACCCCCAATGGGTGCTCAGGGAGCCGGAATTGCAACAGCAATAAGCTATTTTGCAGTGTTTGTTTTCAGAGCTATTCACTCAAAATCCTTTATGCCGTTCGATCTTAAATCGATTAAAATATTTGCCAATACTGCAATAGCATTGGCTCAGATCATTTTGATGTTCACGCTCCAATATGATGGATTGTACAATATTTTGGCACAAGCCGTGCTTGTGATCTTGGTGTGCATAATCAACGCGAAATCGATAATTTCGGCATTGAAAAAAGTGCTGAAAAAATTTATAAAAATTTAGCAAAATCTATTGCATTTTAGAGAAATGTGTGCTATAATACACGATGTATGTGTATGTCACATAGATTTATCAAGGAATAGTCCGCTGCGACGCTCTGCATGAATATTCCGATTATTTAAGGAGGGCCACAAAATGGATTTGATCAAGGCTTTTACAAACGAGCAGCTTAAGAAGGAACTCCCCGAGGTTAACGTTGGTGACACAATCCGTGTTCACAACAAGATCAAAGAGGGCACACGTGAAAGAGTTCAGCTTTTCGAGGGAACTGTTATCGCTAAACACGGCGGCGGTATCTCCGAAACATTTACCGTAAGAAGAGTAGCATATGGTGTAGGTGTTGAAAAGACATTCCCCATCCACTCTCCCAATGTTGAAAAGGTAGACATTATCAGACGCGGTAAGGTTAGACGTGCTAAGCTTTACTATCTTCGTGATAGAGTGGGCAAGGCATCCAAGGTTAAGGAAAAAATGTAATTTAATACTTAACAAAGAGATAGAGTGCTTCGGCACTCTATTTTTTTGTCTTTCCACTTGAAAAAGCATAAAATATGGTGTATAATGTTATTTGCAACCAATAGTTGCA
Organism: Eubacteriales bacterium; assembly: GCA_045643885.1. Taxonomy (GTDB): domain Bacteria; phylum Bacillota; class Clostridia; order Oscillospirales; family CAG-272; genus RGIG4608. Next base: position 61,499 of record JAZRFY010000027.1, read on the forward strand.
CGATTTTTTGCATTTGAAATCTAAAATGTATAGCAAAAAAGTGTTGCTTTTGATATGATTTAATCACAAACTTCAAACGAAAGGAAATCGAAATATGACTATTGAAACTGCAAATAGATTGTATGAATTAAGAAAAAAGCATAACCTTTCTCAAGAGGAGCTTGCAGAAAAGCTTGGCGTTTCACGTCAGGCAGTTTCCAAGTGGGAAAGAAGCGAGGCGTCCCCCGACACCGATAATATCATTGCCTTGGCAAAGATATACGGACTTTCCCTTGACGAGCTTATCTACGGAGAAAAGGAGGGCCTTGATAATAAAGAAAATACCGAGAGTGAAAATCAACAGGACGAAGCTGATAGCTCTGCCGGTGAAGAGAAAATTTTTGTAAATATCAAAGACCGTGGTGACACTGTAAAGATAGGATCCAATGGTATTGTAGTTGAAGAGAAAAACGGAGATACCGTTCATATCAGCTTCAAGGGTATAAAGATAGATTCGTCCGATTTCGATGATGACGATGACGACGATGACGATGAGAATGACGAAGGCGCAAGGGTGTATCAAAGTGGCGACGGAAAGGTAAACATCAAGGTTAATACCAATTTTCCCAAGCCCAATACAGCTGCATTCTGGTTGTCTGTTCCGTATCCGATAATTTGCACAATTCTATACCTCTACCTTGGATTTACTTTCGGCACTTGGGGAATACATTGGGTATTGTTTTTAACGATTCCTTTGTATTATTCATTGATTGAGGCTATCAGAAAGAGAAAATTCTCGGAATTTTCCTATCCTGTTTTGGTGTCCTGCGCGTTTTTCTATATTGGATTATACACAGGTGATTGGCATCCTGCATGGCTTTTGTTTTTGACAATTCCCGTGTACTATCCTATAGCGTCTATTTTGGATAGCGGAATCAAGAGGATTAGTTAAGTTTAATTAGAAAATATTACCTGAACTTTGTTAAAAAGCACCGAAAAACCTCGGTGCTTTTTGTGTACTATTTTTGACTGAAATATAGTATAAATGATTGACAATTTTTTGTATAAATGTTATAATATCAGGTGGAAATATTAAAAATATTTCTTTAATTTCACGAAAGGAGAAATGTTTTGAATAATACAAAGAACAACTTTGGATTTACTCACAAAAGCGGAATTCTTATGCCGGTCAGCTCATTGCCTGCAATTTACGGTATAGGAGACTTTGGAAAATGTGCTTTTGACTTCATTGATTTCTTGGATGATACCAAGCAGAAATGCTGGCAGGTTTTGCCCTTGAATCCTACTTCGTACGGAGATAGCCCATATCAGTCACCTGCTGCTTGTGCAGGAAATCCTTATTTTATTGCACCTGAGCTTCTTTATAAGCAGGGCTTGCTTACTAAGGAGGAGCTTGACTCAAACGAGCATGCTCAGGGAAAGGTTGACTACGGTTGGCTCTTTACAACAAGATACGATATGCTTAGAAAGGCATATGCGCGCTTCGTTCCCGATGAGGGATATGCAGAATTTTGCAAGTCACAGGAGTGGCTTGAGGATTATGCACTGTTTATGGCACTCAAGGTGCACTATAACTACTGCCAGTGGACTCTTTGGAACGATGAACATAGAAATATCGCAACTGCTCGTGCTTGCAAGGGTAACTTTGAAGCCGAAATGAACTTCTGGAAATGGATTCAGTACGAATTTATGAAGGAATGGAAGGCAGTTGTTGAATACGCTCACTCAAAGGATATCACAATAATTGGTGATATGCCCATCTACGTTGCACACGACAGTGTTGACGTTTGGAGCGCTCCCGAGCAGTTCTTGCTCGATAGAAATTACAATCCTACAATCGTTGCAGGATGTCCCCCCGACGGATTTTCACCCGACGGTCAGCTTTGGGGCAATCCCATCTACAACTATGAGCTCATGGCAGCTCAGGATTATGCTTGGTGGGTAAAACGCGCTAAAGCTAATTTCGATCTTTACGATATCATCAGAATCGACCACTTCCGCGGATTTGCAAGTTACTATGCAATTCCTGCTCATCACGATACAGCTCGTCACGGCACATGGGAAATCGGTCCTCGTCTCCCTCTCTTCGAGGCAATCGACAAGGCACTTCCTGATTCCAAGATTATTGCCGAGGACCTTGGTCTTATCACCGAGGACGTTATCGAGCTTCTCAATGATACAGGCTTCCCCGGAATGAAGATGCTCCACTTTGCTTTCTATGATGAGGAAAGTGAATATCTTCCCAGAAACTATGAAAATTCCAACTGTATAGTTTATGCTTCTTCTCACGATAGCGACTGTACAGCTACTTGGTACGAAAATCTTCAAGGCGAAGCACTTGAAAGATTTGAAGAAGAATGCCCAAGAAGAGAAGACCAGAATCCCATTGAAGCTCTTATCGAGTTTGCAATGACAAGTCCTGCAAATCTTGCAATGGTACCTCTTCAGGATTACCTTGAGCTTCCTAATAGTGAGGGTAGAATCAATACTCCCGCTGTTGCAGAGGGCAACTGGGCATATCGCACAACTCCTGATTATGCTTCCGAGGCACTCAAGGCAAAGATCCTTGACGTTACGGTAAGAACAGGACGTGCAAAATAAAGCTGTAATAACAAAAAAATATATATCGAAAGGAATTTGTTATGAAAAAATCTTTTATCAAACATTTGTCCCTCGTGTTGTTGATCTGTATGATCATTGGTATGGTTGGAACATCCTGTGGTGTTGCTTCTGATCCTATCGTTGAAACAGTCATCGAGGGCATCGATTCAAAGGATACTTCCGGTGAGGTAGACAACGGTGGTATCATGGGTACATATCAGCCTCCCGAGGGTGAGTATGATATCGAAACTCCCGAAGGTTACAATAAGCTTACATTCTACTGGGTATGGCCCGGCAAGACATGGGAAGATTACAAGAATTGTGACATTTGGATTTGGTATGATGACGTAGACGGTAAGGGCTACTTGATGACAGAATGCGAATACGGTGTTAAGGTTGTTATCAACGTTCCCGAAACAGTTACAGAGGTTGGCTTTATCGTTCGTAAGGACTGTTCTGAGCCCGGTGGCACAAGCTGGGGTACAGCTAACAAGGACGGTGGCGATGACCGTTTCGCTATTATTACAGGCAAGGAAACATATATCTTCCTTCAGAATGGCGACACAAACCAATATGCAAGTGATGATGGAGTGAATTTAGTGCAGATTAAGAAGTTTAACGTAGCTGGAATGAAAGACTTCCACACAATTACTTATAACATTACACCTGCTAAGAAGCTTGAAAGCTATCAGCAGGTAAGCGTATGGGATGGCGACAAGCAGCTTACAGTTACAAGAGTTAACATGATGGGTAAGTCTTCTAATGCTGGTCAGATCACAGTTGAAGAAGAGCTTGATCTTAACAAGATTTATGAGGTAAGAATCGAAGGATACGATCCTCTTAACGTTGTTCCCATGGGTATCTTCGACACAGAAGAATTCGGCGAGATGTATAACTACGACGGAAATGACCTCGGTTCTACAATCAACGCTGACGGCAGCACAACATTTAAGGTTTGGGCTCCCACAGCTTCCGAAGTAATCCTTGACCTTTACAATAAGGGTAATGAATTTGATGCTGATAATGCACCTATCGTAGGTACAAATCAGGATGCTTATGATCGCGTTCCTATGACACTTGGTGAAAAGGGTGTTTGGACAGCTACAGTTTCCGACGCAGGTCACGGCACATATTACACATACACTGTAACAACAGCAGCAGGCACAGAGACAGCTACTGACCCCTACTGCAGAGCTACAGGTCTTAACGGTAACAGATCAATGGTAGTTGATCTTGATAAGACAAACCCCGAAGGTTGGACAGACGTTGATTTCGATCCTACACTCGGTGGAACAAAGAACTTTGACTCTTACTCCGATGCTTTCATCTGGGAAATTCACATCCGTGACTTCTCCAACCTCATCGAAAGCTCTCAGTACAAGGGCAAGTATCTTGCATTCACAGAAACAGGTCTTACGAATAAGAACGGTATTTCTGTTGGTGTTGATTACCTTGTAAATCTTGGTGTAACTCACGTTCACCTTCTTCCTTCCTACGACTATGCAACAGTTAAGGAAGAGAACCCCGATAGCGGATTCAACTGGGGTTATGACCCCAAGAACTACAACGTTCCCGAAGGTAGCTATTCTACTGACCCCTACAACGGTGAAGTAAGAATCAACGAATACAAGCAGATGGTTCAGGCTCTTCATGGCCAGGGCATCGGCGTAATCATGGACGTTGTTTATAACCATACATTCAGTGGAACAGACAGCTGCTTCCACAAGATCGTTCCTTATTACTACTATAGATATAATGCTAACGGTAGCAATATGAACGCTTCCGGTTGCGGTAACGATACAGCTTCTGAGCGCTACATGTTCAGAAAGTATATGGTAGACAGTATCACATACTGGCTCGAAGAATATAACCTTGACGGTTTCCGTTTCGACCTTATGGGTCTTCACGACCTCGAAACAATGAGACAGATCGAGGCTGCAGTTCATGCAATCAACCCTAAGGCAATCATCTACGGTGAAGGTTGGACAATGGGTAGCACAACAGACGGTAGCGAACAGGCTAACCAGACAAACATCGGTAAGATCATTCCTACAAACGGTGCTATCGGTTCTGTAGCAGTATTTAACGATGCTATCAGAAACGGTCTTAAGGGTAACAGTGGATTTGGTGAAATCACATCCGGTATCCTTAACGGTAACGCAAATGCTGATAACTTGAACAAGGTATTGTTCGGTATCATGGGTGGTAACACAAGTGGCGCAGGTTGGAGAGTTTCTAACTCTATGGTAATTAACTATATGAGTGCTCACGATAACCTTGCTCTTTGGGACCAGCTCACATTGACAATGGGCGGCACAACAGCTGCTAAGGCTAAGGCAAACCGCCTTGGTGCAGCGATCCTCTTCGTTTCTAAGGGTACACCTTTCGTTCAGGCAGGTGAAGAAATGCTTCGTACAAAGCCTTACTACAACAAGGCAGGCGAGCTTGTTCCCGGTGAATACGATGAAAACAGCTACAGCTCTTGTGACGCAACAAACAACCTTAAGTGGGATACACTTAAGGCAGGATCTGAAGAGTACAAGATGGTTCAGTACTATGCAGGTCTTGTAGCTATGAGAAAGGCATATCCTATCTTCTCTGACGTTGCAACTAACGTTCAGTCCACTGCTCTCGGCAACGCAGGCTTTGCAATTTCTTACAAGCTCGGTGATAGCCAGGCTATGGTTCTTATCAACGCTTCTTCCAGCTCTGTAAACTACACATTGAGCGGTTCTTGGAAGCTCGTTGCTACAGTAGACCAGGCAAGCGCAACAGCTATTGCTACACATAACGGTGGTAACGTATCCGTTCCCGCAGGCGGTATTCTCGTATACGTTAAATAATTGGCCTATTGACTCGTAATTATTGTTAATAAGGAGAATAATATGAAAAACATAATGAAAATAGTATCTCTTCTTATGGCTCTTGTTCTTACAGCATCTTTGTTTATTGGATGTGGAACCCTCGAACCTGAGATTCAGGTAAAAGAGATGGTTACCATTCAGTGGGTGCAGGGACAGAAGCTTTTGAAAGAAGAAATAGTTGAAAAAGGCTCAACACTTGAATCTTGGACTCCTGAAGTTGAAGGAATGGAATTCCAGGGTTGGTATGAGAGACCTTATATTAAGAGATTCGACTTTACAAAGCCCGTTACAAAGAGCATGAGAATTTATGCTTCCTTCAAGAGCCTTAACGGTGGTGACGGCGGTGAAACCGAATACGAAGTACCCGACTGGTACCTCATCGGTGCAGGTAAGGGTGACCTTTCCAAGGCAAACAACTGGAACCATGAAGATGCTGCTAGACACCTTGGCTTGTTTGCCGGTGAGGACGGTATCTACAAGGTTACATTGAACCTCTATGCGGGCGACCAGTTCAAGATGACTAAGGACTTTGGTTGGGATGCAGAAATGGCTATCGATAAGATGGCAGGCTATGCTAATGGTTCTGTTAAGGACGCAAACGGCAACGTAGTATTTACAGCGGGTGAAAACAACAACTTTGTTGTTGCTGAAGGCATGGACGGTAAGTACGAGATCACATACGATCCTAACTCCGGCTTGATGGGCTTCAACTTCCTTGAAGCACTCGAAGGTATGCCCGACGATATCCGTTTGATCGGTGATGCTAACGGTTGGGGAACAACATACGGCGAAGAAGACTTCAAGTTCACAACTACAGATAATGAAAACTGGACTTACACTTGGGAAGTAACTTCTCCCACAACATTTAAGGTATATAACAACCTCTCCGGTGTATACTATCCCGGTGGTGTTGGCAATGACCTTCACATTGACGTGGCTGGTACATACGTAGTTCACTTCAATAGCAAGACAAGAGATATCGTTGTTACTGATGAAAACGGTAACACAGTTGACGTTGGATTCACATCCGGCGGCGGTGATAACGGTGGCAACTCCGGTACTACAGTAACTCCCAACGCTAACCCCGTTGATAAGGTTTACGTAGTTCTTAACTCCACTTGGGACGACGCTTCCTTGATGGGTGCTTGGGTATGGCCCGGTGACCAGTGGGTAGCTCTTAATCCTACAGCTGATCCTTTGGTATACGAAGTAAGCATTCCCGCAGGTGCTAACATGATCATCTTCGTTGACTTCAACTCCGACACATCCGATTATAACTGGGATGCTAAGAGAGAGCAGACAGGTGACCTTGCAGTTCCCGATAAGTCTGACGATAAGATCTATTACCACGTAGCAACAGCTTCCTGGTCCAATAGCTCCGAATCCACAGGCGGCGGCAATACAGGTAGCGGAACAGGTTCTGAATCTACAGAATCCGTGACAATCTTCTTCCGTAACGACTGGTTGTGGACAAACGTTTCTTGCTACTACTGGGGTTCAACAACATCTCCCGAGTGGCCCGGTGCAGCAATGAATAAGGTTGGTTCTTCCGACGGTTATGACGTTTACTCTATCGAGATTCCTGCAGGTGTTACAGGACTTATTTTCAACGGTGTTAAGAACGATGGTTCAGGCGCTGTTGACCAGTCTCCTGACATTGCTACAGAAGGTCTTGTAAGTGGACAGGGCTTCAAGATGATTTGGAACGGTACTAATGCAGTTGATAGCTTTACATACGATCCTTCCGCATGTGTTCACTCCTACGTTGGTGGTGTTTGCAGCAGCTGTGGTGCAAGAATTGCTTACACAGTAGCAGGTACCGATACTCTTTGTGGTACAGGTTGGGATACAAACAACACAGCAAACGATATGGAATGGGACGAAGCAGCTGGCGTTTATAAGAAGGTTTATACAGGCTTGGCAGAAGGTTCATACGAATTCAAGATCGTTCAGGACCACTCTTGGGGTGTAAACTGGGGCCAGGGTGGCCAAGGTGGCGGCAACTTCGTTGTTGAAGTAACAGCTAGCGGTTCAACACTTACAATTATCTTTGACGGTTCTACAGTAACTTTCGAAGTAACACAGTAATATAAAAATCCCCCCGCGCTCAAACGAGCGCGGGGTTCTTTTTTGCTTTGATTATGGATATTATAAACAAATAAAAGGGAAGCTTTTTGTGTATTATTTATCGTTGAAATTTGAAATAAATAATGATATAATATAAAATGATAGAGTATGCGACTAATGTATATTTCGAAAGATGTTTTAACCGCTGAATGGCGGGGAAGGAGAATTAATGAACAATTTCAGAAGAATTCGTTGCCTTGTGTCTATGTTGATACTTGCTGCAATGATTATGTCAACATTTGTAGGATGTGACTTCAGTTGGATTTTAGATAATGTTGGAATCACAGACTCCAATAAGACACCGGGCTCTAATCACACACCTGTGGTTGACCCCATCGATGATAACTACAGAACCTTGTACCAAATCTACGTAAGATCCTTTGCTGACTCCGACGGAGACGGCGTTGGTGATATCAGAGGTATTATCGAAACGTTTGATTATCTTAATGATGGCGATATTACGTCAGGCAACGACCTTGGCGTTCAGGCGATTTGGCTCACACCCGTATTCAACGGTAACTCATCTCATAAATACGATGCTATCGATTTTTATGATATCGACCCCGAATTCGGTACTAAAGAAGACCTTATCGAGCTTGCAGAGCTTTGTGAATCAAGAAACGTTAAGCTTATTCTTGACTTGGCACTTAACCACACATCCACGTCTAACGATTGGTTCAAGCAGTCCAAAAAGGCTCGCCAGAATGGTGATACGTCCAATAAATATTATAACTGGTATAACTGGAGCACAACTCAAAAAAGCGGATATGTTCAGGTCAAGGGATATAACTTGTGGTATGAATCCTGGTTTGATACCGAGGGTGGTAGCATGCCCGAGCTTAACTACGATAACCAGGCTGTAAGAAATGAGATGCTCAATGTTGCAAAATATTGGCTCGATCTTGGTGTTGACGGCTTCCGTTTTGATGCAGTTAAGTATATCTACTATAACGATCATACAAGATCTTCTTCTTTCTACGATTGGTACACATCCGAGCTTAGAAAGATCGATCCCGATATTTATCTTATTGGTGAGTGTTGGGATAGTGAAACCAATATGCTTAAGTACTATAAGGGCATGAACTGCTTTAACTTCTCAACTGCAGGAAACGGCGTAATTGCATCTGCAGCAAAGGGAAGTGGCGCTATCAGCACATTTGTGGATAATATCGTTTCTATTCAGAAAAAGATCAGCAATACAAACCCCAACGGTATGCTTTCTACATTCCTTTCTAACCACGACCAGGATAGAAGTGCAGGATATCTTCCTAACGATAACCAGAAGAAGATGGCTGCAAGCCTCTACCTTCTCACACCCGGTACACCCGTAATCTACTACGGTGAAGAAATTGGTATCAAGGGCTCAGGAGATTCTCCTGAGGACGCTAACCGCCGTCTTCCTATGAAATGGGGAGATGTTTGGACATGTGAGGTTTCCCGTCATGCAACGTACACAAACTATGACGCTTGGACAAATACTGTAGACGACCAGATCAGAGATGAAGATAGCTTGCTCAGACACTACGTTAACGTTTTGAACGTTCGTCATAACTATCCCGCTATCGCGCGTGGTACTTATAGCGCTATTTACGGTGGCAAGGCATCATTTGGCGGTTTCTTTATCAAGTATAATGGCGACCACCTTATCATCCTTCACAATACGTCTGCAACTGAAACTGTTACAGTAAATCTTAATTCACTTACAGGTCTTAAGGATAAGAACTTGAGTGAATATGAAGTGCTTGATTACATCGGTGTAAACGATGCAAGCATTGATGGAACAACTCTCACTCTTGGTCCTCAGACAACTGTAATTATTCACTAATAATCACATAATAAAATTATAAAATCAATGCGTTTTTTTGTCGTCTTTTGGGGCACATAAAACGCATTGATATTTTTTGGAAAAATCTATTCGCAATTTGTTAAAAAATAAGCAAATCAATTTGTTAATAGTGCCAAAAATTTAGTAACTAGTAACAATGATATTGACAAAATAGCATATAAGTATTATAATATTCAATGCACTAATAGTGTAAATAAAATCTTTTTTAGGAGGAGAATCAGTTATGAAAATAACTAGAATCTTATCATTCGTATTTGCAATCCTTATGCTTGCATCTTGCTTCGTTGCTTGTGAAGATCCCAAGCCCGAAGAAAAAGTTTATGACATCACATTGTGGGTTTCTACTACTGCAGGTGTTAAGGAATTCACACTTGAACAGGTTGAAGCATTCAAGGCTGCTCATCCTGAATACAAGTTCAACATCACAGTTGAAACAGTAGGTGAAGGCGATGCTGCTGCTGAAGTTCTTAAGGACGTTGCTACAGCTCCCGATATGTACTGCTTTGCACAGGACCAGATCTCTCGTCTTGTACAGGGTGGCGCTCTTGCACCTCTTGGCGTAAAGGCTACAGAAACAGTTAAGGCTAACAACGACTCCGGTTCTGTTGGCGCTGCAACAGTTGGTGGCACAGTTTATGCATACCCCTTGACAGCTGATAACGGCTACTATCTCTACTACGACTCAAGCGTAGTTTCTGACGAACAGGCTAAGACACTTGAAGGCATTATCGAAGCTTGCGCAGCTAAGAACAAGAAGTTCGGTTACAACTTGACAAATGCTTGGATCATGGCTGGTTTCTTCTTCGCACAGCCCGTAGGTGGTGGCGATGCTCTTTGCTCATCCACATGGACATACTCCGAAGACGGTAAGAACGCAATCGCAGTTGACGATAACTTCAACTCTGCAAACGGTCTCGTTGCTATGAAGGCTATGAACGCACTTGCTAACTCTGGTGTTTGGGTTGACTCTGCTGATAACTTCGGCGGCACAGGCGCTATCGTTACAGGTATCTGGAACGCAAACGCAGCAGAAGCTGAATACGGCGACAACATGAAGGCTACAAAGCTTCCCACATACACAGTAGACGGTAAGACATACCAGATGGGTTCATTCTCCGGTTACAAGCTTATCGGTTGCAAGCCTCAGACAGACGATACAAAGGCTAAGATCTGTTCTGACCTTGCTCTTTACCTCACAAGTGGTGAGGCTCAGCTTGAGAGATACTACGAATTCCAGTGGGGTCCCTCTAACAAGGAAGCTCAGGCAAACGAAGACGTTCAGGGTAACGTACTTCTCGCAGCTCTTCTTCAGCAGAACGTATATGCAGTACCTCAGGGCGTAATCCACGGTGACTGGTGGACAGAAGCGGCTCAGCTTGGTACAATCGCAGCTGAAGCTGAGAAGACAGTAGAAGATCTTCAGGCAGCTCTTGCAACATATGAAGAAAAGATCAATGGTATGATCGTTAAATAATAGATAAATATTATTTATTTCGAATGGGGCGAATCCATTACGGATTCGCCCCTATCTTATAAAAAAGGCATTGTTGGCCGGGATACAAGGAACTATGTCTTGTGTATCGGTCAACAATGCCTTGTTAAGTAAATTAAGGAGATATAAATTTAGGTTTATATTTGATTTATGAAAAGATTAAATGCTTTAGAATATTTAAAATTGAGCAAATCACAGGCTTTTATTTATGATTTAAAGGTCTTTATTGCTTCAGTTCCCGCATGGTTTAAGAAGATCTTTTTGAAGCTCGTTGCTTTAATCAAATCATTCTTCCTTGATATTAAAGACGGGGCTATCGATATTGCTAACACCTTCAAAAACGGAAATGTAGCTGTTAAGCTTTCTTTCCTTGTTTTCGGTCTTGGTAATATTTATTACGGTCAGGTAATGAGAGGAATTTTGTTCCTTTTGTTTGAAATCATATTTATCGTTTATACGTTCGTGCTTCCCACGGGCGGTATCTACTGGATTAAAAAGGTTCAGTGGTTCATGACTGGTTCAACGATCGGTACTGAACAGGGTGCTATGAAGTACAATCCTGCAACAGATACATACGGTTGGGTAGCCGGTGACGACTCTGTAAGAGTTTTGCTTTACGGCTTGCTTTCCGTTTTCTTCATCATCGCGTTCGTTGTTGTATGGAGAATGCAGGTTAAGCAGTGCAGCATCAATATGCAGATTAAAGCGCAGGGAAGAAAGATCAATAAGGCTAAGGACGACCTCAGATCTCTTATTGACGAGCAGTTCCATAAGACTCTCCTTACTCCCTCATTGCTTGGTATTATAGTATTTACTGTATTGCCCATCATCTACATGGTTATTATCGCGTTCACTAACTATGACTCAGCTCATGACGGTCACGCAAACCTTTTCTCTTGGGTTGGTTTTGATAACTTCAACTCATTCACAAGCTTTGGTGACGGTGGACTTGGCCTTGTACTTGGTGAAATGGTAGGATGGACACTTATGTGGGCATTCTTTGCAACGTTTACAAACTACTTTGCAGGCTTGTTTATTGCTATCATCATCAATAAAAAGGGTATCAGATTCAAAAAGTTCTGGAGAACGATTCTCGTTATGACAATCGCCGTTCCTCAGTTCGTTTCTCTTATGTACGTAGGTAAGTTGTTTGCACAGCAGGGCGTTATCGGTAGCTTTCTTGAATCTGCTAATTTGCTTCCCGAAATCATGGTTAGACAGAATCAGATGTCACTCTGGTCCAACCCGATTTCAGCAAAGATCCTTCTTGTTGTGATCAACTTGTGGGTTGGTGTACCTTACATGATGCTTTCAGCAACAGGTATTCTTATGAATATTCCTGCTGACCTTTATGAATCAAGCCGTGTTGACGGTGCAACATCCGCTCAGCAGTTTGCTAAGATCACACTTCCTTATATGCTCTTTGTAACAGGTCCTTCATTGCTTACAAGCTTTGTTGGTAACTTGAATAACTTTAACGTTATCTACCTCCTTAACGGTGGTGGACCTACTAATACCGAAGTGGGAACCATTGGCGGTACAGCGGTTGGACACTCTGACCTTCTTATCACCTTCCTCTTTAAGGTAACAACAGGTACAGGTAATAAGTACTATCTTGCATCAGTTTTGGGTATCTTCGTATTCCTCTTGGTAGCTGCATTATCCTTGATAGTATATAACGTAATGCCTTCAACTAAGAACGAGGAGGATTATAGCTAATGTCAAACAATAAAACTTCATTAGAAAAGCACGGCCTTAGCGTTAAGGCATCAAGAGCGATAACGAATACGTTTATTTACATATTCCTTATCATTATCAGTGCTATTTGGATTCTCCCATTCATTGGTATCGTTCTTGAATCATTGCGTTGCGAAAGCGCAGGTCAGGTATCATATTTCATTCCTAAGCAGTTTGGATTTGATAACTATATTAAAATGTTCACAGAAACAGACTTCCCTAAGTGGTTCTTGAGTACAGTTCTTATGGGTGTTGCAGTATCTGTTTTGCAGACAGGCTTCATTCTTTCAATGAGCTATACACTCTCCCGTCTTAGATTTAAGGGAAGAAAAGGCCTTATGAACTTTATGCTTATCCTTGGTATGTTCCCCGGATTCCTTACAATGATCCTTATCTATAAGGTATTTGCGGATATGGGACTTACAGAGAATATGGCTCCGCTAGGCCTTATCATAGTATATTGCGCAAGCTCAGGTATGGGTTATTACGTGTCAAAGGGCTTCTTCGATACGATTCCGAAGAGCTTGGACGAGGCGGCTCGAGTTGATGGAGCTACACGTTGGCAGGTATTTTATAAAGTAATTATGCCTCTTTCAAAGCCCATTATCATTTATACAATCCTTATGGGCTTTATGGCTCCTTGGGGAGACTATATGTTGGCAAGATTCCTTAACAACAACAACAGTGAAGGTATGAACGTTGCCGTTGGTATGTATAAATGGCTTAATAGTGCTAACTCAATCAATTCAAACTATACTATGTTCTGTGCTGCAGGCGTTTGTGTTTCCATTCCCGTAACTATCGTATTCATGTCATTGCAGAAATACTATGTTGAGGGCGTAACAGGCGGCGCAGTAAAGGGATAAAAGGAGAATAATATGGCTTCAGTAAAATTAACTAATGTAAAAAAGATATACGGCAAGGATACGGTTGCAGTTCAGGAATTCAACCTTGACATTGCCGACAAGGAATTTATAGTATTCGTAGGTCCTTCCGGATGTGGTAAGTCCACAACACTTCGTATGATTGCAGGTCTTGAGGATATCTCCGAGGGTACAGTTGAAAACGATGGCGTAGTTGTTAACGATCTTCAGCCCCGTGACCGTGACATTGCGATGGTATTCCAGAACTACGCGCTCTATCCCCACCTTTCCGTTTTCGAGAACATGGCGTTCTCATTGAGACTTAAAAAGGTACCTCAGGATGAGGTTTATGATAGAGTAACAAAGGCAGCAGAGATTCTTGGTATTACTGAGTATCTTACAAGAAAGCCCAGAGCTCTTTCAGGTGGTCAGCGTCAGAGAGTTGCTATCGGACGTGCTATGGTTCGTGACTCCAAGGTATTCCTTATGGACGAACCTCTCTCCAACCTTGACGCAAAGCTTAGAAACCAGATGAGAGCTGAAATCATTCTTCTCAGAAAGAAGATTGACACAACCTTCATTTACGTAACACACGACCAGACAGAGGCTATGACTCTTGGTGACCGTATCGTTATTATGAAGGACGGCTTCATCCAGCAGGTTGGTACACCTACTGAGGTGTTTGATATGCCTCATAACCTCTTTGTAGCTGAGTTTATCGGTGCTCCTAAGATGAACACCTTCAAGACAAGACTTGTTTGCGAGGGTGGTAAGTATTTCGTAGAACCTTACGGTGCAAAGATTGAGGTTACCGGTGATAAGGCAGCAATGCTTGCTGATAAGAAGATCGGCTCATCCGAAATCGTTCTCGGTGTTCGTCCTGAGCACATTACTCTTACAAATAAGGACGATCCTCGCGCAATCGCTGCAACTATCCAGGTTAACGAGATGATGGGTAGTGAGCTTCACCTTCACGTTATCGTTGACGGTGGTGATAAGCTCATCGTTAGAATCCCCACAGTATCTCTTACAGATGCAGAGCGCAAGAAACTCTCTTACGGTGAAAAGATGTACTTTACGTTCGAAGGTAAGGTAATGCATTTCTTCGATCCTAAGACAGAGAAGAACCTTCTTGTATAATTAATAACATAATAAAACTCCCGCTGAATTTCAGCGGGAGTTGTTTTTTGTTTATTGAATTAGTACATTCCACCCATGCCTGCAGGAGCAGCAGGAGCGGGATTTTCTTCCTTCTTGTCACAAATAACTGATTCAGTTGTGAGGATTGTGCTTGCAATAGAAGCAGCATTTTGAAGGGCAGAACGTGTAACCTTAGTGGGGTCAACGATACCGCAGGATACCATATCGCAATATTCTTCCTTGTATGCATCAAAGCCCCAACCGATCTTGCCGGACGTCTTGATTGTGTGAACGATAACACCACCGTCAAGACCTGCATTTTCAGCAATCTGTCTTACAGGAGCTTCAAGAGCCTTAAGAACGATCATAACACCTGTCTTTTCGTCACCCTCAACTGTTTCTGCAACCTTTGCAACGTCAGCGATAACGTTAAGATAAGCAGTACCACCACCTGCAACGATACCTTCTTCAACTGCTGCACGGGTAGCATTGAGAGCATCTTCGATTCTGAGCTTCTTTTCCTTCATTTCAACCTCAGTAGCAGCACCAACCTTGATAACGGCAACACCACCTGAAAGCTTTGCAAGTCTTTCCTGAAGCTTTTCCTTGTCGAATTCACTTGTAGTGATTTCGAGCGCGCTTCTGATTTGGTGAACGCGAGATGCAATGTCATCGGGATGACCTGCGCCGTCAACGATGATTGTAGCATCCTTGTTTACCTTAACCTGTCTTGCATGACCGAGATATTCAATGCTTGCATCTTTAAGCTCAAGACCGATCTCACTGGAGATCACCTCACCACCTGTAAGGATTGCGATGTCCTTAAGCATTTCTTTTCTTCTGTCACCGAAACCGGGAGCCTTGACTGCCACGCAAGTGAAAGTGCCACGGAGCTTGTTAAGAACGAGTGTTGTAAGAGCCTCACCCTCAACGTCCTCTGCAATGATGAGGAGCTTTCTGCCTGCCTGAATAACCTGCTCAAGCACGGGAAGGATATCCTGAAGATTTGAGATCTTTTTATCTGTAATAAGGATGAGAGCGTCGTCAATAACTGCTTCCATCTTATCCATATCTGTAGCCATGTAGGGAGAAAGGTATCCACGATCAAACTGCATGCCCTCAACAACCTCTGAGTAAGTATCTGCAGAACGGGATTCTTCAACTGTGATAACACCGTCGGATGTAACCTTTTCCATAGCGTCTGCAATAAGAGCACCGATGATTTCGTCTCCTGCAGAGATTGTACCAACTCTTGCAATGTCATCAGAGCCGTTTACCTTCTTGGAATTTGCAACAAGGCACTCAACGGCACGGTCAACAGCCTTCTTGATACCCTTGCGAAGGATCATGGGATTCGCACCTGCAGTAACGTTCTTCATACCCTCACGGATGAGAGCCTGAGCGAGAACTGTAGCAGTAGTAGTACCGTCACCTGCAGCATCGTTTGTTTTTGTAGCAACTTCCTTTACAAGCTGAGCGCCCATGTTTTCAGCGGCGTCGTCAAGCTCGATTTCCTTTGCAATTGTAACACCGTCATTTGTAATAAGGGGAGCGCCATACTTCTTGTCAGGAACAACGTTTCTACCCTTAGGACCAAGAGTGGTCTTTACTGTATCGGCAAGCTTGTCAACACCTCTTGAAAGGGCATTGCGAGCGTCTATGCCATAAATAATATCTTTTGCCATAATTAACCTCCGATTACTCAACTATAGCAAGAATCTCGTTCTGCTTAACGATGATGTATTCAACACCGTCAGCCTTAACCTCAGTTCCTGCATATTTGCTTGTGATTACCTTGTCACCGGTCTTAACTATCATTTCAACGTTGTGCCCGTCAACCATTCCACCGGGTCCAACTGCAACTACTTCTGCAATCTGGGGCTTTTCCTGAGCGGATGCTGTGAGAATGAGACCGGACTTTGTTTTTTCCTCTGCGGCAACGAGCTTAAGAACAACTCTGTCTGCAAGGGGTTTGATTGTCATATTTATATCCTCCTATAAAAGTAAAAAGATGTCGATGCTTGGCACTCATGCTCGAGGAGTGCTAACATTACTATTTTACACGATTTTATATAAAAATCAACACTTTTTTCTAATATTAACATTTTATTAACAATAAATGAAAATACGTTTCCGTTAGTATATCATAAAATCTCGCATAAATCAATATTATGTAAAAAAGAATGCTTTGAGGTTTCATGATGGATTATATAAATCGCTATATTTCGGGAGCTTTAGTGCCAATATCAATATTGCTTTTGGGAATTTACTTTCTGCTCAAATTAAAGGGTAAACCGTTTACTGATTCAAAGCTTATGAAATCCATATTCAAAAAGGAAGGGAAGGAATCAGGCATAAGGGCAGTGATGCTTGCACTTGCAGGCACGTTGGGTGTTGGCAATATCGTGGGTGTGGCCTCCGCCATCGCACTTGGAGGAGCAGGCGCAGTATTTTGGATGTGGATAAGTGCTTTTCTTGCAATGATACTTAAATATGCAGAGGTCGTTTTAGCGCTGCTTCATAGACGAATAAGAGATGACGGATATTTCGGCGGAGCTATGTATTATATGAGTGACTATTTTGATTTTGTTAATCGCTTCCTTTCGGGGAAGATATTCGTTTTCACATTTACAGTTTTTTGTCTTATAAACGGATTTACTATGGGTGGAATGATACAGTCAAATGCGATTTCCGAATCTGTAAATATGACTTTTCGGATCGATAGAAAGACAGTCGGTCTTGCTCTTGTCATTGTGTTAGTAATAGTTTTTTTATTTAACGGAAAACGAATATTTTCCATGTGTGAAAAGCTTGTCCCACTTGTCAGCCTGATATATCTCGTTATGTCCATAGCAGTTATATTGCTTTCGTATGAAAGGATACCCACCATATTTTGTGAAATTATAACCGACGCATTTTCATTTGAATCGGCAGGTGCAGGAGCATTTGGTTTTTTGCTTTCCAGATCCTTGCGATACGGCACGATAAGAGGACTGTTTTCCAATGAGGCAGGATGTGGTACTTCTCCCATTGCACACGCTACGGCCAATACTAAATCTCCTTGTAAACAGGGAGTTCTTGGTATAATGGAGGTGTTTATTGATACCATAGTTGTGTGCTCCTTGACCGCCTTTGTAATATTAATAAATAAGGAGGTATCCTTTGCCTTTGAATCAAGTCCGATTTTGATGGTTTTTGCTTCGTTTCAAGCAAGCCTTGGCGGAATATCCCAAATGCTTTTGACCGTTTGTATATGCTTGTTTGCTTTAGCTACTATAATATGCTGGGGATACTACGGAAAGGAATGCATCTACTATTTCAATAAAGGTAGAATAAGTGAAAAAACATATTACATTTTATACATAATTACAGTGTATTTCGGCACTTATATCAATCTCGATTTCGTTTGGGAGGTTGCCGATCTTGCCGTCGGAATTATGACACTTATGAATCTCTTTGTACTGTATAAAATGCGAGGGGAAATAATCTCAGTTACTGAAGGGGATAATAAAAAGAGCCCTCGAAGAAGGGCTCTTAAAATCAGATAATGGGGTATATCTTGTATTCATTTGAGATGGAGCTTGCTATCTCGTGGCTGGTCGCATCGCTTATAGCCTCGGTAATGAATGCAGTTACATCTGCATCCTTTACATACGTTCCGCCGTCAACCCATCCGTTAACGATGATGCAACGGTTGCACAAATAATCATTGTTGTTTGCAATGTGCTCATCATTTGCATCAGTCCATGAAATTGAAGGAATCTGTTCGTTGTCCATTTTCTCAACGATATCCATGATGTCTGCAACTACTGCACTTGCAGTGGGGAGCTTACCTGCGCCCTTGCCGTAGAAGAGAACCTTGTCAAGCATATTCGCACCAACGAGAATTCCGTTGTAAACGTCGGAAATATGAGCCAAGGGATTTGAGAGGGGGACAAATCTTGGAGAAACAGATGCATAGATCTTTCCGTTTATTTGTTCGGAATGACCGATGAGCTTGATTGTATAGCCAAGAGACTTGGCAGCTGCAAAATCACTTGCAGTTATCTTGGTAATACCTGTGCAAGAAATTTTTTCGGGATTTACACATTTGCCATAAGCCAGTGATGAAAGGATGACTATCTTTCTTGCAGCATCAAGACCTTCAACGTCTGCAGTGGGATCAGCCTCTGCATACCCCTTTGCCTGAGCATCCTTGAGCGCACTCTCAAATGACGTGCCGTGCTCGTTCATCTGAGTGAGGATATAGTTTGTTGTGCCGTTCAGGATTCCGTCAATGCTTGTGATTTTGTTTGATACAAGGTCATTATTGATTGGACGGATAATGGGAATACCGCCACCAACACTTGCCTCGAAAAGATATCTTACGTTGTTTCTTTTTGCGATTTGCAAGAGCTCCGTGCCGAATTTTGCAACAACCTCTTTGTTGGAGGTTACAACGTTTTTGCCTGCCTCAAGAGCTGCCTTTGAAAAATCGTATGCAGGATGTGATCCACCCATCATCTCAGCAACGATGGAAATCTCGGGATCATTTAAAATGATATTGAAATCGTGAACTACCTTATCACCGAATGGGGAGTCGGGAAAATCTCTGAGGTCGAGTATATATTTAATTTCTATGGACTTTGAAAGCTTGTCCTCGATTATGCTTTTGTTTTGAGTCAAGACCTCGGCAACACCGCTGCCGACAACGCCGAATCCTAAAATGGCTATCTTTTTCATAACAATCTCCGTTCTGTACTAAATTTTGACATTATTTTTATTATTAATTATATCATATCATAAAATTGCTTAAAAAGCAAATAAAACTATTGAAAAAAATAAAAAATATGGTAAAATATATATTAGATAAAAATACACTGTTATGGAGGACTGAAATGGCTTCAAGCGCTATTGGAAGCAAAAAGAACGTTAAGATATTCGTTTTGTATCTTATGGAAAATATAAATTACCCACTTGATTATGCAACACTCAACGATATCATTATGCAAACGGATTACGTTATGTATCTTGATTTTGCTGAAAGCTTTCACGAGATGATTGATGCAGGGCTTATTCTTGAGATCCCCGGTGAAGAGGAGAACATCCCCATGTATATCGTGTCCGATAAGGGCAAATATGTGGCAAGGGAATTGAATTCCGATATTCTTGCATCTATTCTTGATAAGAGCTTGTCTGCAGCACTTCGTTATCTTGATTTCAGGAAGAGAGGTGTTGAGGCTAAGGCAATCATTACAAAGCGTGACGACGGTAGATATGACGTTGAATGCAAAATGATTGAAAAGGGAGAGATTATCTATTCAACAAAGGTAATTGTGGATACTATTCAGAGAGCAGAGAAGATGAAAGAGAACTTTTACGGCAGACCTGAGGGTATCTATAAGGCAACACTCGCGCTTTTGGCGGGTAACGTGAATTTCTTGCTTGATTAATTGTTAAAATTAACAAAAACTTATTAAAAAATTCAAATTTTTCAGAAAAATCGACAAATTTTTGTTGACATTTTGGAAAAATGTAGTATAATTATATATATAAAGTAAGTGTTTTGGCGGTATGATGGTTATTAAAGATAATAAAGAGATAAATAAATTGATAGATCTTGTTATTTCAGGTGATTCCGGTGCTTTTTCGGCACTCGTTGACCGATATAACCCCATGCTTAAAAAGATACTTAGCTCATATACTACTGATGAAATGTCCAAAGAAGACGTTGAAGACCTTGGTCAAGAGGAGCTTATCGCATTTTATCGCGCGATAATAAATTTTGATAGGGAGCAAAACGATGTTGAGTTTGGACTCTATGCAAAGATTTGCGTTACAAATAGCATGATTTCTTATAAGCGCGCAGCTGCTAAGAAATCTAACGAATCACTTATAGGCGACGAGGAGATGAATTCAATTACAGATCCCGACGGCGAGGTTTCCGAGTTCTTTCAAAGACAAGAAAGTGAGAGAGAGCTTGGAGAGCAGATTGAGAAGACACTTTCTCAATATGAAAATGAAGTTTGGGCATATTACGTCAACGGTTATTCCTCAAAAGAAATTGCCACCAAGCTTAACTCAAGCGAAAAGTCAATCGATAATGCTATTTTCAGAATCAGACGAAAGTTGAAAACTCTGCTGATAGCAGATTGATATACCCATTTAGCTTAATAAAAGCGCTCGCAAGAGAGATGTCGGTTAAAATCCGGCAGGGGCAATAAAAATTCCAATCAAAGTGAGGACAAAACCAATGTACGAAAACGAAGAAAAAGTTGTAGAGGTTGCTGAATTTCAGGACGAAACTCTTGTATGCAAGGATTGCGGAAAGGAATTCGTATTCACAGCAGGTGAGCAGGCATTTTACAAAGAAAAAGGCTTTATGAATAAGCCTAAGGCTTGCAAGGCATGCCGTGATGCTAAGAAGAACGCACAGAGAGAGCCCCGTGAGTATTTCACAGTTACATGCTCTGAGTGTGGCAATGAAGCAAAGGTAACCTTCCAGCCCTCTGAAGACAGACCTGTTTACTGTAGCGAATGCTTCGCTAAGAGAAGACAGCCTAGAGATTGATATACATTTTAATTAATATATATAGTTTCTGAAAAGACAAGGAGCATATGCTCCTTGTCTTTTTGTGAAAAAATATTTGTAATATATGAAAAAGCTCTTGCAATGGTAAAATGTTTGTGCTATAATTTATCGATTCGAAATTGAGGTGAATTTATGGCGTTATTTTCAAAAAAGGATATAAGCATAATCGAAGGTCCGATTTTGCCCAATATGATAAAATATGCATTGCCGATAATGTTGGCTAACGTGCTTCAGCTGTTCTATAGCTCGGCAGATATGATGATTCTTTCACAGTTTTGTTCCGATGCGAATGCACGTGGATCAGTAGGATGCACAGGTGCTCTCATCAATTTGATATTCGGTGTGTTTATCGGTCTTGGAGCAGGCGTTTCCGTAACCTTGGCTCAAAGCATAGGAGCAGGTGACAAAGAAAAATCATCAAAGGTTGTTCACACCGCCTTTTGCCTTGCGATCATTCTTGGCGCAATCGTTACTGTGATAGGAAATTTCTTGGCCCATCCTATACTTGTTTTGATGGGTACGCTTCCTGAATTTATTGACGGTGCAACTCTTTACGTTAGAATATTCTTTTGTGGATCAATTGCAAATATGATATATAATTTCTTTTCGGGAATACTTCGTTCCCGAGGAGATACTGTTCGCCCCTTGATTTTCTCAATGGTCGGTGGATGCGTTAACGTTGTTTTGAATTTCATTTTTGTTAAATTCTTCGGAATGGGTGTTGAGGGTGTTGCAATAGCAACTATTGTATCACAGTTGATATCTGCTATTCTTGTCATAAACCATATGACCAAGCTTAATGATGAGTGCCGTCTTTATTTCAAAAAGCTTGCTATTGACGTTGCGTCATTGAAGCAGCTTGTAAAAATAGGATTGCCTGCAGGAGTTCAAGGCTCACTCTTCTCATTGTCAAATATGGTGCTTCAGTGGGGATATAATTCTTTGCAGGTGCCTGCGATAGTAAATGCAAACAGTGCAGCTATGTATATCGATGGATACATATACAATATTCTCAATGCATTTTATCACACATGTCTTACTTTCTGCTCACAAAACTTTGGTGCTAAAAAATTTGATAGAGTTAAAAAGGTTTGTTTTTCAGGAGTTGCATTGGCAAGTAGTGTTGGATTGCTTTTGGGAGTGTTCGTAGTATTGTTTGCCAAGCCACTTTTGAGTGCTTTCAAGGTAACTCCTGAAGAATTAGGTTATGCAACGATCAGACTCGTTATAATCGGACTCCCATATTTCTTGTGTGGAATAATGGAGGTCGGATCGGCTCTTTTGCGTTCGATTGGATATTCTTTTAAAGCGCTTGTAGTAACCTTTTTAGGCTCATGCTTACTTAGAGTGGTGTGGGTGTTTACAATATTTGCAAACTCTTCCAATATAGAAACACTTTATTTGTCATATCCGATATCATGGCTTGTGACAGCTGCTACACTTCTTTTAATGTTCTTCTTTAGCTATAAGAAAGAGAAGAAGATTGCAATGCTTAAGTAAATAAACATAAATGGCAGGGAATAAATAAATCCCTGCCATTTTTTTATTTTTTCCATTTTCCTTTTGCAAAGATCGCTGCAATGTATCCCAAACACAGTGCCGCAGTAGTGCCACCTGCAGCAGCAGTCATACCACCGGTGATCGCACCGATAAGACCTTTTTCTTCAACGGCTTTTTTAATTCCTTTTGCAATATTGTATCCAAATCCCGTCAGTGGAGTGGTAGCTCCTGCACCAACAAGCTTTGCAAAAGGCTCATATATCCCGATTGCTCCTAAAATGACACCTGCAATCACGTATGAAACAAGTATTTTTGCGGGAGTTAGCCTGGTTTTGTCGATCAATATTTGTGCTATCGCACACAGTGTGCCACCTGCTAAAAAGGAAAGAAAATATTTTGAAATATCCATCATATATCCTCCGTTCCTTCAAGAAGTATCAAATGTGCAATTGCAGGAATGCTTAATCCTTGTTTAAGGCTTGACGGACTCATCATAGCCCCCGTCCCAATGACAATTGCGTTTTTGAGTTCACCGCTTCTGAGCCTTGGTAATATATACGAGGCTAAAACCACGGCAGAGCAACCGCAACCCGATCCTCCCGAATGCACGTCCTGAGCTTGAGGATCAAAAATAAGATTGCCACAATCATAGTTGATCAAATCGATATCATATCCTTCAATTTTCATTATTTCCTTTAAGATTTTACTTCCTTCCATTCCAAGATCACCCGTAAATATTGCATCGTAATCCTCAGGAGAGGTGCCGGACTGCTTGAAAAATCGAAGCAAGGTGTCAATTGCGGCAGGAGCCATAGCAGCTCCCATGTTGGCAGCATCGTTTATTCCTTTGTCAATTACGATTCCCGGCAAAGCCTTGGTGATCTTTATTCCACTACTATGCTTGTTTCCTACAATGAAGGCAGCAGAGCCGGTTACCGTCCATTGAGCAGTTGGTGAGCGTTGTCCTCCGTATTCAAGAGGAGTTCTGTATTGCTGCTCGGCAGAACAAAAATGCGACGAAGAGATGGTTGCGCATCTGCCTAAATGTCCATTGGTGATGAGAAGGGAAGCAAGCATTAACCCTTCCACTGCAGTTGAACACGCACCGTATAAACCGAAGTAAGGGATATCGAAGTCAAGCAATCCATAGGCAGAGCCCGTGCATTGATTCAATAAATCACCGGCAAACATGGCATCTATGTCGCACTCTTTGAAATGGGACTTTTCCAAAACGTGCTTAAGTGCAAGTCTTTGCATCTCGCTTTCGGATTTTTCCCAGGTGCTTTGGTTAAATCGGTCGGTCGAATCGAATAAATCAAAGCATTCTCCAAGTGGGCCTTCGTGCTCCTTGTGACCGACTATAGACGATGCTTCGATAATTTTTGCATTAACGTTTAAAATTTGATTTTTCATATAAACCCCATTGATTGTAATATAAATATATTTTTTACTTACCAAGGAAAATTATACTTTGCTTTGAAAAAACAGTGAAAAATATGAGTATAATATAACGATTAATCAAAGGAGAATTTTATGGATAAAATCGATTATAGGGAACTTGCATTTAAGATATTTTGTTTTGGAGCAATAGGTTTTCTTTGCATCTTCTTTTTTAAATATGCTCTTGGATATTTGTTGCCGTTTTTGCTTTCTTGGGGAGTGGCATATCTGGTCTATCCTTTGGCAAATGAGCTTTCAATGAAAATTAAGATTTCAAGAAAAGTATGCTCGTTTATTTTGATTTTTTCGTTTTTGATTATTATTGCATCGATTATCTTTTTGATAGGTAATAGAGTACTTTTTGAAATTCAAAATTTAATTTATTCCTTAAACAATAATACGGGAGCTGTCTCTGAGTATTTACAAAAGATAATCGACCTTTTAAACGAGTTGAGAAATAGTATACCGTTTCTTAACGATGCCGAAAACGAGGAGCTTTCCGGATTAATAAAAGAGAATGTCAATAGATTCGTGAATGCGATCTGGGAGGGACTTTTGTCAAGCCTTGGTTCAGCAGTTCCGAATCTTGCCGCCCAGGTCGTTACGTCACTTCCCAATATTTTGCTGTCCTCACTTGTAGCAATTGTTTCGTGCTTTTATTTTGCTATGGACATAGATTTGCTCCATATCAAACTGAAGGGAATATTGCCCCCTAAAATAGTCGATGTCTTAAGAGGCGTAAAAAGAAAGCTCGGTATTGGTTTTAAAAAATATATCAAGGCATATGTGTTGATATTTCTGCTAACCTTTTGCGAATTGCTCGTTGGATTTTTGATGTTAAAAATAGACTATGCGTTCGTGTTGGCTCTTGTGATAGCATTCGTTGATTTTTTGCCCGTCCTTGGAACAGGAGCAATTCTTTTGCCCTGGGGCATCATATTAATATTAATGAATAATATTTCAATGGGAGTTGGCATTTTGATTTTGTTTGTGGTGACTACAGTGGTAAGACAAATTGCCGAGCCTAAAATAGTTGGCGATAGCCTTGGCGTTCATCCCCTTATAACGTTGGCTGCCATCTATTTGGGATATCGCATTTTGGGAATATGGGGAATGATTTTAGCCCCGCTTGTTGCTTTGCTTTTGCTTTCCAAGGAAGCACAAGCATAAAAAGCTTTCCAACGTATTCATTGGAAAGCTACATAACGTTATTTATATTCAGTTTTTCAAGACGAGTTATTTCGTCAATTGCACTTGTTAAATATTCAAGTGCAATGCAAATTTGCAGCTTGTCACCATATAGATTTGCAGCATTTAAGGATGCAATTGCATCGGATATCTCGTTAAGCTCCTTGTATCCAACCGATATGCTTAACATACTGCTTTTTGATTCCCACAAATTTAATAATTCTTTGATTAAATCTTCGTTTTCATCGCACGGCTCAATTTTTATTTCCCGTATGATGGCGCTCATTTCACCGTGTACGGAATTAACGTAATAACAATTTAAAATGATGCCTGTGATGAGCATAGCAAATAAGCAAATAGATATGATAAAGCTTCTCATCGGTTTTCTTCCTTTATTATAATGTTCATCTTGTTTGTATCGTCAATCGTCATAAGATAGACGTCGTTTTCTTTCACGTGCTTTTTCTTCAAGATTCTCCGCAAATCGGATTTTTCCTTTTTTAGAAGGGAAAGATTGTATTCGTTCCATGTCCCTTGCGAAATGATTATATGAAGAATGCCACTTTCTTCTTGCAATATGGATAACTGTTCTAAATTGGGTTGTTGATATTGTATTTTGGGGATAACGCTCAATAAACCGTTTTGCTCCAAAATTGCATACTCCACTTGCGAAGGATCACAAATATTCTTTTGCCTTAGTTCGCTTATAAGCTCCTCGGGAGATATCCTGTTTTTCTTTAGTTCACTTTGAATTATCTTTCCTTTTCTTATTAAAGTGCTGGGAGGAGAAGAAAATATATTTTTTAGCTTGGAGCTTCTGCTTAATATGAATGAGAGAGAAATTTCAAATGTTGTTATCAAAATAAGAGGTATGATTGCATATGAAAGGGGAATGTCGTGATTGGTAATCGGCATCGAAGCAATTTCCGACAAAAGGATGGTCGTGATAAGCTCAGATACCTCGAGCTCTCCTAGCTGACGTTTACCAAGCATTCTCATTGTGAAAATAAGTATCAAATATACTATTATCGTGCGCGAAAAAATAGTTATCATAGCCCCTCCAAAATGTCTTCTTGAAATAGTATTTGGTCGTTTTCAACAAATATTCAAAAATATAAAAAAAATTCAAAAAAACTTAAAAAAAGGTATTGACAAAATATATGTGCTTGTGATATAATGACGAAGCTGTACAAATTGGAGCAGCGAAATTGGTCATTGAAAATTGAACAACAAGAGATTGAAGAAGTACAAAGCGAAAAAAAGTATAGTGCGAAAGAAATCTCGTTAGAAATTCTTAAGAGAATACTACTCAAACAAAAAGTAAAAGAAGCTAGAAAAAAGCTCGAAGAGATTGGAACATCCGAGAGGATGATTTTAATACAATTATTCGAGAGTTT